>NZ_JAAKEE010000010.1:0-1233 GCF_011038995.1 Adlercreutzia sp. ZJ242 | reverse complement strand
ACGGCACGCAAGGCTACTTCGTCGGCGCCTCCCTCAAGGACGCCGGGAAGAAGAGCTTCGCCATCACCCGCATCGAGGACGGCGAGTCCGTGCGCGCCGTGCTCTCGCGCCTCGAGAGGTAGGGGCCAACAAGCCTGTCTGCCTGAGAGGCAGCTGCTGTCAAGCTAAACGCCCAGTCTGTCAATCTGCTTTTGGGCAAATTGGCTTATCTCGCGCAGCTTTCCGAGCGGGCGATTCAGCGTGGCCTCAAGACCATTCAGCGAGGCATCCTTCGCCTGAGCTATGCCTTCGCAGCATTCGTCGACAAGGCGCATCATCCTCCGTCTCGACACGGACAGCTCCTTGGCGAGCATCATGAAGTCATCTCATGAGACATCATCAACTTTGTTGGTGCCTACGGGGATGCGCTCGCCGTCTATCTCCCCCGAAATCGAAAGTCTCATCAGTTACCTCGCTCTGAAAGATTGACGTCGATTCCGACCATGTTGGCAACGCGAAGGGCTTTTCCAAGCTGGACGGTCTCCTTGCCGTTCTCCAATTGAGATACGAACATGAGGCTCGCTCCAGAGGCGTCGGCGAGTTGGCTTTGCGTATAGCCGAGCTTCTGCCGGCGAGTGCGAATGGCCGCTCCGAGTTCCTTTGCCGATTGGATGCCCATGATGTTCCTTACTGCTCGTTATTATGAGCGCAATAATATCAGACGTATTCGAATGAATTATTAAGCTCGTAATAACTGCGGAAAACCGACGTCGACGAACCTCTGCTTGGTCCTCGTCTCGGCTCTGCCCAAAAGCCATTTCCCGCTTGCTATAATTCACCTCACCAAATTCCTAGTGAAGGGGCGGAAGCTATGGAAAGAGAAGGGAAGGCCCTATCCGCCGGGCCCGCGGAGGCGGAAGAAGACACGTCAGTCGCCATCGTCCCCGCGAACGAGCCGGCCATACGCGATCTCATATATATGGTTCGCGGGATGCAGGTCATGCTGGACAGTGACCTCGCGATGCTCTATGGGGTGGAAACGGGGGCGCTCAACCGTGCCGCCAAGCGCAACGAAGATCGCTTTCCCGAAGATTTCAGGTTTCAGCTAACACGCGAAGAGTACGACAACTTGAAATGCCAATTTGGCATTTCAAGTTTCACTGGAGAACACGGCGGCAGAAGAAAACTCCCCTACGTCTACAACGAGCAGGGTGTAGCTATGCTGTCAGGGGTTTTGCGCAGCGACGTCGCTGT
>NZ_JAAKEE010000009.1:0-69404 GCF_011038995.1 Adlercreutzia sp. ZJ242 | reverse complement strand
CCTCAAGGACGCCGGGAAGAAGAGCTTCGCCATCACCCGCATCGAGGACGGCGAGTCCGTGCGCGCCGTGCTCTCGCGCCTCGAGAGGTAGGGGCCGGCAAGCCTGCTCGCCTGAGAGGCGGGGATTCCTAGTGGCCGCCGCCGGCGGTCATCTTCACGGCGTGGGGCAGCACGCCCACGATGCCCTCCCAGTTCTCGGTGGCCGCCTTCGTGGAGCCGGGCAGGTTGACCACGAGCGTGCTTCCGCGCTGCATGCACACCGCGCGCGAGAGCATGGCGTTCGGCGTGATCTTCAGGCTGTAAGCGCGCATGGCCTCGGCGATGCCGGGCACGTTGCGGTCGCACACGTCCATGGTGGCCTCGGGCGTCACGTCGCGCAGCGAGAGGCCGCTGCCGCCGCAGGTGAGCACCACGTCCACCTTCAGGTCGTCAGCGCAGTGCTTGATGGCCTGCGCGATGTGCGGGCGCTCGTCGCGCACGAGCGTGTGGGTGCGGCATACCCACCCCTGCTCGGCGATGAGCTTCTCGAGCGCGTCGCCCGCGAAGTCCTGGGTCAGGTCGCGCGTGTCGGAGCACGTGACGATGCCGAACGTGATGGGCTTGGTTTCCTCAGACATGCTGTCTCCTATCTCAAGTTCTTTATTATTACAGGTTTCAATTCCACAAGTCGTTCGTAACGTCAGCGAGGGTTCTTGCGGTGCCTGAGATAGCCCCGCCGCGCGGCTGAGCGTACTCTGTACGCGAGGGAAAGCGCACAAGGGGCTAGGTCAGGTGCCGCAAGAAGCCGCAGCGTCGAGCAGTTCCGCCCGCTCCGTCAGGACGGGCGGAACGCTTAGAGCGCCACTTCCTCGGGCACGTCGAGCAGGAAGCACTCCACCAGGTCGCCCGCCGCCTTCGACTCCATGCCCTCGGGCATCACGGCCATGCAGTTGCTCTTCTGGATGACGCCGAACAGCCCCGAGCTCTGGTTCTTCGCAGGCGTGACCACGTAGGCGCCCGCCTCGTCCTTCGTGAGCGTGGAGCGCATGAGGATGCGGCGCGGGTCCTTCTTCCGCACGTCCTTCGACAGCGCGGCCATCACGTGCGGGTGCGCAAGGCAGCCATACCCCTGCATCTTGCGCAGCGCCGGGCGGATGATCATCTCGAAGCCGCAGTAGGCCGCGGCCGGATTGCCCGGCAAGCCGAACACCGGCGTGCCCTTCACCAGGCCGAACGTCTGCGCCTTGCCCGGACGCATGTTCACCGTGGTCATGTAGAGCTCGCCGGCGGCCTCCACCACGGGCTTGATGAAGTCGAAGTCGCCGTTGGCGGCGCCGCCCGTGGTCACCACGAAGTCGAACCCGTCGGCTGCGGCGAGGACCGCCGCCTCGAGCGCCTCGTAGGTGTCCTCAACGATGGGGAGGATGGTGGGCACGGCGCCGGCCTGCTTGGCGCAAGCCGCCATGGCGTAGCTGTTGGAGTTGCGGATCTTGCCCGCCGTGGGAACTTCGCTCGGGTCGACGAGCTCGCTGCCCGTGGCGATGATGGCCACCTTCGGACGGCGGTACGTGGCGAGCTCGAGCACGCCGCAGCCGGCGAGGAAGCCCACGCCCGCGCTGCTGATGACCTCGCCGGCACCCACGATGACCTCGTCGGCGCGCGCCTCCTCGCCCGCAGGGCGGATGTTGGAGCCCACCTTGGTCGGCGCGGCGAACGACACGACCGAGCCCGGCTTGCCGTCGCCCTCGACCACGCCGACGATCTCGTACTTCACCACGGCGTCGGCGTCGGCGGGCAGCGGCGCGCCCGTCATGATGCGCACGCACTCACCTGGCTCGATGGCGCCCTCGTACACGCTCCCCGCGCCGATCTCGGCGATGACCGCCAGGTTGACGGGCGCCTCCTCGCTCGCCGCCGCGATGTCGGACGCATGCAGCGCGAAGCCGTCCATGGCCGCGTGGGCGAACGGCGCCACGTCGATGTCGCTGCGCAGGTCCTCGGCAGCCACGCGGCCGATGGCGTCCAGGATGGAAACGCGCTCAGTGGGCAGCGGCTCCACGTGCGACAGGACGAGCTCGACCGCCTCCTCGAGCGAAATCATCTCAGGCATAACTCCCCTTTCGAAACAGGCGCGCAAAGCCCTCGGCGCGCCTCCGTGCATCGGCACTCATTATACCGCTGAAAGAATAAGCTATGACGAGAACATCTGCGGCGCCAAACAACCCCCAGCCGCCCACGGCCCGCTACGCGCGAGGCGAGCGGAAGCGGGCAAGCGGGATGAGGTAGAGCGCAGCGTACCGGTAGACGAGGCGTCGCGGCAGGCTCGCGCGCTGCCAGTTGCCGGCCTCGAGCTTCTCGAGCAGGGACTCGACGATGCGCACCTCGAAGTCTTGGAGCGGCACCTGCCCGTAGCGCTCGCGCTCCATGAGGGCGATCACGCGCAGGAACTCGGACGGATGCACCTCGGGGCGCGCCTGCGCAAGCGCGTCAACGCTCTCGCGCGGCTTCACGCTGAGCTCCACGCCCGCGTCGGCCGCAAGCCGCTGCAAGCGCTCGAACAGAAGCGCCGACGCCGCGCCGCGCTCGCACGCGCCGCGCAGCCGCGTGCTGCGCAGGCGCAGGCGCACGAGGCGCTGCAGCTCGAGCACGCCCGCCACGCACAGAAGCTCGATCATGCACAGAAGAACCAAGCCGATCCAGGCGAAGGGACGCAGCTCCTCGGGCAGAAGCTCGGTCCAGTCCGGCGCGCTCTCGCCTGTCGAGCCCGTGCTCGCGTCGTCGTCGCCGCCGCCCGCCACCTCGCGCGCGATCTCGACCGTCTCGCCCGATCCGTAGACGCGGTCGTAGAACCCCGGCGTCACCTCGACGGGCAGCCAGCCCGCGCCGTCGACGTACGCCTCGACCCACGCGTGCGCGTCGCCTTCGTCAAGCGTGCACGCGCTTGCGCCCTCAGCCTGCATGCGCCCGAGCGCGTCCTCGTCAAGCAGGTAGCCCTCCACGTAGCGCGCGGGAATGCCCGCCTGGCGGAAGGCGAGCACCGCCGCGCTCGCGAACGCCGCCGCGTTGCCCTCGCGCGCGTCCTCCAGAAACCACGTCACGTAGTCGGCCGACTGCTCACCTGAAGGCGCGAACCGCACGCCTTGCGCGTTGTAGTCGCAGCCCACGTCGAGCATCGTGCGGATGCGCGTAGCCGCCGCGTACAACGTGCCGTCCTCGTCATCCCACGTATCGTCAGAGAAGAAGAAGCGCTCGACGGCAGGCGCCACCCCATCGGGAACCTCGAGGTAGCGGTCGGCGACGAAGGAGCGGTACGCCAGCTCGCTGCGCAGGAAGTCCTGCTCGCGTGCGTCGAGGTCGTCTCCCGCAGATGCGGCGTCCGCGTCCGCGTCAAGCGCGGCTGCCTCCTCGTACACCCAGCTGCCCGGCATCGCCACCTCGGCTGTCTGCGCATCGGGCACCACCTCGAACGTCGCGCTCTCGTTGCCGCCGAGCCGATCGGCCGTGCGGTACAGGTCGAGCAGCGAGCCCACGTCGCCCGCCGCCGTGGCGGACACCGGTGCGTACGCGTACTTCTGGTACGCGCCGGGCGTGCGCACCGTCACGTCGACGGCGTCAGCGACGACGCCCTCCTCCGCGTCCTCAAGCGCGCGGTAGGCCGCATATTGGGACAGCGCGTCGAAGTCGCGCGCATCGAGCCAGTCGAACAGCCCCGTCCAGTCGCCTTCGTAATCCGCAGGTTGCAAACGCTCGAACGCCGCCCCCGTGTACGTCGCGCCCGTGAACCCGCGCAGGTAGAGCGCCTCGGACCTGCGCACGGCATCAGCGTCAGCGAAGCTCACCTCGAGGCGCTCAACCGGCCGCTCGTCCGGCGCCACGTTCATCGCATGGGCGGCAGCGAGGTCTCCCTGAGGCAGCGTGTCCGACCCGAAGCGCATCTCGTCAAAGCCAGCGACCGCGTCCTCCTTCGCCGCGTGCAGCCCCGCGCTTCCCTGGTAGCCCGCGCACACGAGCAGAGCTGCGCCCATGACGACGACCGCCGTCACGGCGAAGGAGATCGTAGCGCGCGGCGGTGTTCCGACGCGCCGGGAGCAGCAGCTCACCAGCATCAGGCCGCCGAGGAGCAGGCAGGCGAAGGCAGGTGCGCTGAGCGTCCGCAGGAACAGCCCCGCCGCGATGAGCAGCGCCGAGGTGGCGCCTGCCGAAAGGGAGAAGCGGCATGCGCACATCACGTGCGCCGCCAGTCCCGCGACCAAGCCCACGAACACGGCGAACATCAAAGCCGCAGCCTCGGGGACACCCCTCACCGCGAAGTGCAGCACGTAGCCGTCCGTCTGGGCGTTCCACGCGTCGATGAACGTGTTCGCCAAACCCGCGCCCGCCGCGCGCAGCGAGGAGCCGCCCACGACGAGGAGCGCCACCAGAGCGAACACTGCAAGCCCCGCGATCACGCCGTACGCCATGCGCGAAGGTCGCGCCGAGGCCAGCAGCACCGTCACGAGCACGGCGGAGAACACGCCCGCGGCCACGACGTGCGCGGGCCACGGAGCCGCCAGCACGGCGAGCACCATGCCCGCAGCCAGCAGGGCGGCCGCCAGCATCTCGAGAACGCGCGACGCGTACGCGCCCGCAGATGCGCCCGCGCGCTCGCCGGCAAAGCCAGCGGCCGCGTCGCCCGCGCGAGCGCCAGCCACGCCCACGCGCTCGCGCGCAGCGTCAGAGCGTGATGCGATGCTCACGGTCAGCCACCCCCTTCGCGCGCAGCGTGAAGAGCCCGTAGCGCTCGCTGACCGAGCTCGCGGAGCCCGCAAGCTCGTCGTCTGTCACCACGACCACCGTCAAGTCGACCGCCTGCGCGAGGTCGGCCCAGGTGGCCTCGTCGTAGAAGCACGTCACCAAGATGACCTTCGTGAAGCGCTCGGAAAGCGTCTCCCCTGCCAGGACCTGCGACACCTCACGTGCCGAAGACGCGAGCGGCGTCGAGAGCAGGCCCTCCGAGAACAGCGCGTGCGTCGCGACGTCATCAACCAGATGGCAGCTCACCCGCTGCTCGTGCAGAAAGCCCGCGTCGTGGAGCACGCCCGCGCGCAGCAGCGCCTCGGAGAGCGAGAGCGCCACGGAGGCAACGCCGTTGCACGCCTCGTCGGACGCCTCCCTGCAACCGCAGGCCACGAGCGCCACGTCGTAGTCAGCCGGGCGCGAGAACTGCCGTGCGATCAGCGTGTCGAACTTCGTCGAGAGCTTCCAGTGGATGCTCGTCAGGGAGTCGCCGGGGACGTACTCGCGCACGTCGAACACCTCGCCCACGTCATGCCCGCTCTTCGTGTTGTCGAACGCGTCGCCGAACACGTGCGCCTGCGGCGTCTGCGAGAGCAGCACCTCCGTGCGCACCTGGGCGGGGCGCATCACGCTCTCGCAGCTCAGGTCGAGCGGCAGGCGAGCGACGAACAGCCCCAGCGGGTCGCTCAGGCGCGCGTCCCGCGCCTCCACGAGCAGGCGCCCGTAGCGGTCGGGCAATACGGGCAGGCTGCACGCAGGATGCCGCGTGCTGACTGCCGCCTCAACCTCATGTTCCTCTTCCGCGCTGAACACGCAGTTCACGACGCGCACGCGCAGCGAGATCACGGCCAGGCACAGCGGAAGTCCGCGCTCGAGGCGCAGGCTGACGGCGCGTCCCTCGCCGATCTGGTAAGACGGCTCCACGTCAACCGTCACGCGCGTAAGCGCCGCCGCAAGGCGCAGCTGCGCGAACAGCACGGCGGGCACGGCCACCGACGCCAGCAGGAACGCCAGCGACAGGGAGCTGTCCGCCCAGAAGTGAACCATCGCGGCCAGCACGATGACGAGCGCGGATGCGATGCGGTTCTTCAGCATGGGAGACTCGCGCGCCCCTAGCGCAGCATCGGGGAGCCCAGCGTGGGCGCAGGCACCATCTCGATGACCTCGTCAAGCACGTCAGCTGCCGTCACGCCGTCGATGCGCGCCTGCGGGCGCATGGTCATGCGGTGCGCGCACACGTCCTTGAACACGTAGAGCACGTCGTCAGGCGTCACGTAGTCGCGGTCGGAGAGCACCGCCGACGCGCGCGCCATGCGCACGAGCGTCAGCACGCCGCGCGGGCTCACGCCGAGCTGCACGAGCGGCATGGTGCGCGTGGCCTCGCACAGACGCACGGCGTAGTCCATGATCTCGCGCGACACGCGGATGGTGGTCAGGTAGTGCTGGATCATGAACAAGTCGTCACGCGAGGCCACCTCGCGCACGTCGTCGAGCGGCGTCGAGACCAGCTGGTCCTCGATCATGCGGATCTGCATGTCATGGCTGGGATAGCCGATGGACAGCTGCACCATGAAGCGGTCGAGCTGAGAGTCGGGAAGCGGCTGCGTGCCCGCCGAGCCCATGGGGTTCTGCGTGGCGATGACGATGAACGGCTTGGGGATGTGGTGCGTCACGCCGTCGACGGTGACGCACTGCTCCTCCATCACCTCGAGCAGCGCCGCCTGCGTCTTGGCCGAGGTGCGGTTGATCTCGTCGCCGAGGAGCAGGTTGCAGTCGACTGCGCCCATCTTGAACTCGAAGGAGTCGGTCTGCTTGTTGTACATGCTGAAGCCCGTGATGTCGGATGGCATGGTGTCGGGCGTGAACTGCACGCGGCGGAAGTCGAGGCCGAGCGCGCGCGAGAACGCGAGCGCGAGCGTGGTCTTGCCCACGCCGGGCGTGTCCTCGAGCAGGATGTGCCCGCCCGCGTAGATGGCCATGAGCACCTTGCGGATCACGTCGTCCTTGCCCACGATGGCCTTAGCCACCTCGCGGATGATCTGCTCGTTCTTCTTGATTATCATGCGGTCTCCCCCTCGGTGGGCTCAGTGGAACGGGTTGCGGAAGACGAGGCCCCGGCGGGCGAAGCCGCAGGAATGGGCGAAGCTGCGGCGGCGTCGAGCCCTGACTCGGGGCTGCCAGACCTCGACGCTGCCCCAGATGCGGCGGAAGCGTCCTGCGCCTGGCCGGCATCGCGTGCCGCGGCAGCGTCCTGCGACTCGCGAGCGCTACCCGACTCGCTGGCGCCGTCCGTTGCAGCAGGCGAAGCCTCGGGCTCAGCCGCGCCTGGTTCAGACGAGGTCGCAGGTTCGGCGGAGCCCGGCCCCGCGGAACCTGTCTCAGCACCGCCGCCTGCCGAGCCCACGGCGTCCTCAGCCGTCGCGCTCGCAGCGCCAGCCGCGCTTGAGGCCGTCGCGTCCGCGGCGCTCGAAGCGCCGTCGGTGTGCGAGACACTCGGAGCGTTCACGGCGGCCGCCGCATCGTCGGCGTTCGCAGCGTCGCTGGCGCTCGCGGCCGCCACGTCTCCAGCAGCTTCGCTCGCCACGCGCTCAGCCTCGCTCGCTGCGGCCACAGCCGCCGCAGCCTCGTCGAACAGCATGCCGCGCGCAGCCTCCTCACCGATCGAGGCGGAGAGCACCGGCAGGTAGGCGTCATACGTGCCGTCGGGCACCTTCAGCTTGAATCCTTCCGCCATGTTCGCAAACGCGTTCGCGCCGAGCGTCGGCGCCGACTGCAGCTCGATGGAGGACAGCCCCACGCACCCGTCGAACGCGTTCGCACCGACATCCGTAAGCGAGCTCGCCAACGTAAACGAATAGGGAGCTTCCGCATGCTTGAACGCGCCCGCGAAGGCCCCGGCCCCAATACTCTCCAGCGCCGTGTACTTCCCTGGTGACCAATTATCAGCCGCTTTCAACGAAGTACAGCCCGCGTACGCACCTGCGCCGATGTGCGTGAGCGCGCCGTAATTCTTGCCAGCCGTGCGCGTAAGGCTCACGCAGTTCTTAAAGCAGTCCTTGGGAATCACCGCGAGTCCGCCGTAGATGCTCACCGTCTTCAGCTTGTCGCACTCTGCAAAGCACGCCTCACCAAGCGTCTTGACGTTCTTGGGAATGTACCCGTTCACCATGGAATCACAATTGGCAAACGCCCTCTCACCGATACTTTGCAATCCTGTATAACTGGTAGCGAGAGGCCCCGCGCTCAAGCTCGTGCAATTCATGAACGCGCGATCACCATAGCGCTGTATCGCCTTGCGTGCAGTGGCAGTCGAAGCGATAGTTGTTAAGCTCGTGCAGTTTATAAACGCCTCGTCCCCTATCTCGTTCATCGGCAGAGTGAAGGTCAGGCTGGACAGCGACGGGCAATCCGCAAATGCCCGCGGACCAATGCGAGATATAGTGAGCTTTGTACTCGAATGTCCTAGATAGGCTGACTTCAGGTTGGGGCACCCCTCAAATACACTCACGCCCCATTCCGGAATGCCACCGTTCAGCGTAACAGATTCGAGACTTTTGCACCCTGCAAACGCCCGATCTCCCAAGGCAATGCTCGCACCCAACTCGCACTGAACCGATTTCAGCTTGTCGCAGCCCTTAAACGCTTCGGGCGCAACTTTGACCACATCGCTCGTAAGCAAGATGTCGCCCGACAGGCTCTCCATCGCGTCAGTCACAATCCAGTGTCCGTCGCCGGTTGCGGTATAGGTAATGCCACGCAGCGTCTCCGAGGTGTCACTGTGCACCTCAAGCACGGAAAGCGCATAGCCGTCGCCATATTCGGGGTCGAGCTTTTGCTCGTAGGCATCAAGGTACGTCGCATATGCCTGTTCGTCAGGTACCCAAATGCGCACATACTCCGGCGGCGTTGCTCCAAACATGGAGGATCCCAACTCCGTAGGCTTTGCAGCAGTCAGCTCCATAATAGAAAAGTTGGGGCAATTCTCGAAGCAACGATCGGACACCTTCGCGAGAGATGCGGGCAACGTGACACGCAGCAATCGTGCGCAACCCTCGAATGCTCGATCTCCCAGGTACGTCAAATTAGTGCAGTCAGAGAGATCTAGGCGCTCGATGACATTGCAGCTGGCAAACGCGCACGCGCCCACCGTCGTGAGCGCCTGCTTCTGGCGATCGCCCAAGTTCACATTCGACAGGTTCGTGCAGCCGTAGAAGCTGTAGCGCCCGATGATGGAAAGCGAGCTTTCCGCGTTCAGGGTAAACAGAGCCGTGCAGTCACGGAAAGCCTCTTCGCCCATCTCGGTCAGCGTCTCCGGCAGCACCACGGTGCGCAACGTGTGACAATCGCGAAACGCTTGCGCACCGATGTGCGTGAGCGACTTCATGTTGAGCTCCTGCGTGCTCGCATTCTGCGCGAACGACACGCAGTAAGCAAACGCCCGGTCACCCACCCAAGTGATCTTATCGACATCAATTCCGCTAGCGATCGACACCAGCTGCTCGCAGCCGTAGAAGCTCTCGTCACCGACGACGCTCACGTTCGAGGCTTTTATGCTTTGCAGCGAAGTACAATTCGCGAACGTTCGCGGTGCAAGCTCACTTATTCCTTCGGCCGTCACGTACATAAGCTCCGAACAGCCGGAGAAGGCACCCTCACCCACCGTCTTCGTGGCAGCGGGCAGCTGCACTCTCTCAAGATTGGCATGGTCGGCAAAGGCCCGCTCACCTATCGACTCAACTGCTGTGTCAGCCAAGGATGCCTCGCCCAGCCCAGCACCTCCCTCGAAGCAGTGCGCACCTATCGATCGAAGCGTCTCGGGCGTAGCGAGCGTGACGCTATAGGAGTTGGGATTGAAATGCGTGCACCCTGCAAACGCCGCATCTCCCAAGTGCGCCGTGTTCGCACGCACTGTGATAGCCTTCGTGTCGGTGGGCACGTTCACTAAGGTGAGCTCACCGTTCTCATCCGTTCGATAGACGGCGCCCGTGTCGGGTTCGTAGTCGTAGGTCACACCATCACCTGGCTGGAGCAGCTGCGCGGCACCTGTGTCGGGAAGCGCAGGCAGCTTGCCGCTCACCACCACCGACTCCAGGTTCGCACAGCCTTCGAACACGCTCTCGCCCACCGAGGCAACTGATGCGGGAATATGCACGATCTCGAGCGAAGCGCAGCCTGAAAACGCCCCCTCGGCAATTTCCGTCGTGCGCGCATCGGGCTCGAAGAACGTTTGCCCTTCGTCGAACACTTCCACCAAGCGCAGTTGCGTATCGTTCTCGTCAAGCGGCAGATACTTCGCGTTGTCGAGGTACAGGTAGGTCGCATCGATGGGCTTGAGCAGCTTTTGCGCCACGTCTTCGCCAAGCGCGCTGCCCCATGAGGCCCTATAGCTCTCGAGCAACTCGCCAGGGACGAAAACCGTCATGTCGGGCACGCTGGCACCTGAACCACTACCCGAGCCGCCTGCGCTTCCAAACGCCGCTGAGTCGATGGTCACTGCCTCTGTGCCTGAAAGCGTCACACGCACCCCATCGCCGAGCCCCACCAGGCTGTCCGCGCGCAGCTCCCGCACGCTTTCAGGAATGACCACTTCACGCAAGCCATCTGTCGCCGCAAATGCGCCGGCGCCAATGGCGGTTATGCCATCAGGCACCAGGTACGCCTTCGGCGCTGAGGCAGGGACGCCCGCGAGCACCACCGCCGGCGACTCCGTGGCAAGAACCACCACGTCGCGCTCCGCGTCGTACCTGTAGGTAGTGCCCGGCGTCACGACTGCACCCTCGCCGTCGAGCACGCCCACATACATGCCGCTTGAGCTGCCCACCGCCGCTGTCCACTGCTTGCACGCCGTATCATAGGGAGTACCGGGCACATAGAAAGTGCCTTCAAAGCCAGATTGCGCCATGCCGTCGACGGGCGTCTCGCTCGCAAACTCAAGTTTGGTGACTTCTTCTTTATCTTTATTGATTCCCGCGAAGCAGCCCCCCTCAAGTTCGATAATCTGCGTCGGGATCGTCACGTGAGCGATTTTGCAGCTCTCAAATGCACTTTGGGTAATAACCCGAGCATACCACGACAAAGAATCGACCTCCGCGTGGTTCGGCGGCACATAGAGCACGCGCGAAGCGTCGGCACTGTACAGTACGCCATCATGCGAGCTGAACGTCTGACTGTTATTGTAAACCTCACCATCCTTGCCCACTTGGATATGCTCAAGGTTCGGAAAGTTCTCGGAGAGGCTGGCAAAATCAATATCGAGCACGCCCTCGGACAGGACGAGCTTCTTCACGCTCTCGTTGCGCTCCGCAAGCTTGACCCGCGTCACGCCCAGCGGCACCTCTATTTCTGCTTCCGTCCCTTTGTAACCCACGAGCACCTGATCGCTTAGGTTTCCATTCGCCCAGCGCTGCACATGGAACCCGGTAGGCACATCTTCCACTATAAGCACGGCGCTTTCCTTGGCCGATAGGCCTCCAACCTCACTCGGCATATAAATGAAAGGCCCCTCTTTTATTTCTCCTCCGGAAACAGTGGCAAAACCCTTAGCCATCTTGTCAAGATCGGAGACATACGATGTAGCAAACGGATGCAAAAAGGTCACCGCGCTATGCGTTGCGCAGGCCTTAAAGCGCTTAGAACAGTCCTCCCGGCCCAAAACGGTAACCATGAAACGGAGCGCATCGGAGCAGTCGGTAAAAAAACCGCCAACGAGGCTTTCTGGTATCGCTTCATCTTGAATGCGCTTCGCGGTTTTCTCTAAAGACTCATTGCCCAGACAATTACAATCATTGGGAAATGCTGCTGGATACCATCCGCTATTCCACGATCCATATTTTACGTCGTAGCGTTTTCCCATTACCGTATAGGTCGCATAGTCGCTTTCTCCCTTGTACACGAACGTCGCCTCATGCGTACCCGACCCCCACGCCTTCGAAAGGTACGCCTCGTATCCGTCATCGCCGCCGTAGGGCACTTTCACGGGATCCATCAGCGAGCCATCGGGCTTGCGGTAGGTGGCCCAAACCGTCACGCCATCGGGACTGTAGCTATCGCCCTGCGCGAACGTCCAGTCCGCAGGAACATCAGCCTTGATGTACTCTAAAGTGTTGCCGTCCTCATTAACGTGGGGCGGATACGGGGTGAGCTGCTCTTGCTGCTCTTCGGATGGCGGTGGGGGCGTGTTGCCTTCCTCACCGCCGGGGTTGGGGCTCTCGCCGCCGGGAGCGTCGCCGCCCGGGGTCTCGCCGCCAGGGCTTTCGCCACCCGGGCCCTCGCCCTCGCCGGAGCCAGGCTCATCGCCGCCGCTGCTGGCGCTGCCGGGAACGCTGGGGATGACCGGGGCATCGGAATTGCTCGGGTCGGCCACGACGACGGTGTCGTCACCCACCAGCGTGCTGGTATCGGTCGTGACGGCGTCGCCGATGACGGCGGCTGCCTGATCTGGGTCGGTTGCGCCAGCCTCAGGCGCGGAGGTGGGCTCGTCGCTTACGCCCTCGTCTTCGCCCTCGTCCTCGTGGATGCGGTTATCGGACTCGTCAACCTCGCCCACCTGGTACGACACGGCGCCGAACGCCTGGTTGTTCTCGTAGATGCCCTGCTGCCAGGCCATCTCGTCGAAGAAGTCAGTGCTGAACGAGCCGGAGAACGCCACGTACCCTACCATGCCTGCGAGCATCAAGCCCGAGGCGGCCCCCACGGCCTGCGCCGCATGGCCGGAGAGAAAGCCCACGACCGTCTTAAACATGCATAACACCCCTTTGCATGCTCATGGCAAGCTCAGCGTTGATCAGATGCTCGAGCTGCTCAAACTCAACGGGCTTCGAGATGTGCCCGTCCATGCCCACCTCGCGCGAGTGGCGCTTGTCCTCCATGTAGGCGTCGGCCGACAGCGCGAAGATGGGCGTGGTCTGCGCGTCAGGGCGCGAGAGCGCGCGAATGTGCTGCGCGGCCTCCCAGCCGTTGCGGTTGGGCATCTGCACGTCCATGAGGATGATGTCGAAGTGCTCGTGCTCGCTGTGCTCGAAGATCTCGCACACCTCCACGCCGTCGACGGCATGCTCCACCTGCGCGCCGAGCTCCTCGAGCATGTCGATCGCGATGCTCGCGTTGAGCACGTTGTCCTCGGCGAGCAGTATGGTGCTGCCCGCCAGCCTGAAGCCGCCGTTGTCGGGGGTGAGCTCGGTCACGGCCGCCTCGCCCGACGCCAGGTAGGCCGCCACCTCCTCCTCGGAGGCGATGGGCAGCCCCAGGTGGATCTCGAAGGTGGTGCCCACGCCCACCTCGGACTCGACCGAGATCTGGCCGCCCATGAGGCGCGTGAGCTGGTCGGTGATGGCCATGCCCAAACCTGTGCCGCCGAAGCGCCGCGAGATCGAGCGGTCCTCCTGCGAGAAGGGGTTGAACAGATCCACGAGGAACTCCGGCGACATGCCCTTGCCCGTGTCGGACTCCACGAACGCCACGTGCAGAACGCCGTCGGAGACCTGCATGCACCGCAGCGACAGCGTGATGGCGCCGCCGGGGTTGGTGAACTTCTGCGAGTTCGAGAGCAGGTTCGTGATGACCTGGGTCAGCCGCAGCTCGTCGCCGATGACGTAGGTGGTCGGCAGCGGGTCGACGCTCACCTCGAAGCTGATGCCCTTCGAGGCGATCATCTCGCCGAAGATGTTCTGCTCGGAGCGGATCACGTTGGTTATGTCGAAGCAGCGCTGCTCGATCTCGAGCTTGTCGTTGTCGATCTTGGAGATGTCGAGCACGTCGTTGATGACCGAGAGCAGGTACCTCAGCAGGTCGTCGGCTTGCGTGAGGTAGCCCTCCATGCGGGCGGCGTCGCCAAGGTGCAACTTCGCGAGCGACAGCGTGCCCATGATGCCGTTCATGGGCGTGCGGATCTCATGGCTCATGTTCGACAGGAACATGAGCTTGGCGCGCTCGCCCGACTCGGCGCGCTCGCGCTGCTCGACGAGCTCGCAGTGCATGTTGTGGGCCGACGTGACGTCGCGCGCGGAGATGAGCACCTTCCCCTCGCCGCACGGCACCACGCGCAGCACGCCCCAGCGCGGCACGTCGGGAGCCTCGGGCGTGATGCGCGCCACCGCCTCATTGCTGAAGGAGAACTCCATCGCGAAGGGGCTTGACCTGTCCCAGCCCTCGATGGCCTCGCGCACGTCAAGCAGCGAGTCGTGCTCGATGGCGCGGGCAAGCACCTCGACGTCGCCTGCGAGCGCGCGGGCGTCGATCCCCAGGATGCGCTCGACGGCCGAGGCGCTCACCACGCGATGGGCCGAGGCGTCGTAGAGGATGAGGGCCTCGTCGCAGGCCTGGTCGACCGCCACGAAGAAGGAATCGGCATGCGCATGGCCCGCGCTCGCGGAGCGCGCGGCGCCGCCCGAACGGCTCCGCCTCGCGCTGCCCGCGCGGCGAATGATCGAGAGCGTGGCGCAGAAGAGGACGACCGCCACGACAAAGGCCGCGATGCCGCACACGAAAAACGCGTTGTCCTGCAGCACCTCGAGCACGTATGCCCCTCTCCCAAATTCACATGCGAAATCCCTGCGCGAAATCTCGCACGCCAAGACGCACATCGCAAAAAAGCCGTCTTGACTTTAATCAAAGCCTAGCTTTTTCATTATGCCACAGATTGCGAATAAACTGATATATCCTCATCATTGCCCCATTGAGCTTCGCCATGCGCCTATGCGCCTCCCGAGACCTCAAGGCACAGCAGCCAGGAAGACGGCGCAAGCGAGCTCGAGGACGGCGGATGCTGGCTCGGATCCCTACTTTGTCACCCCTCCCCCTTCTTGAATCTGCGGTTTGCCTGACGCAGGGCGGCGTCGGCGTTTGCAAGCGCCCGTCCTCTGGCAACATGCCCATCGGAGCCTAGCCGCGCATGCGCATCTTCGCCAATCCCGAGGCCCCCGCTAGCGCAACGACGGCAATGCCCACGCCGGCCGCGAGCACCATCCAGCTCATCGGATCCCCGGTTTGGGCGAGCCTCGAGAAGAAGCCTTGCCCCTCTTGATCCCCGGTTTCGGCCTCGTCCGAACGGTGGACCACCTGCTCCTCGTACACGGTCTCGTGCACGAGGAGACGCACGTCGGTAAGCACGATCTGCTCGCGATTCTCCGCCACGGCATCCGCGCCGTTTACGACCACCGCGTTCCCATAGCTGTCAATGTAGAACTCGACATCCTCGATCGACTCGTAGCCCTCAGGCGTCTCGATCTCCTTGATGACGTAGTGCTCGTTCACGTTCAGCGGCACCCCGCTGTTCAGGTAGCGATCGAAGATGCGGTCATCCTCTTCGGTCGTCCATCGCACCAGCTCCTCGCCCGTGTCGGCGCGGCAGATGGCAAGCACCGCGCCTTTCACGTACAAGCGGTTCTGGTCCAGCTTCGTCACCACAAGCTTGGTCGTCAGGTCGCTGACGCCCTCGCCCTTGTAATCGTAGGTGAGCGTCTGACCGAGCGCGCACGTCGGCACGAGCGCCACTGCAAGCGTCAGGAAGACGGCGAGCGTGGCAGCTTGCCCCCATATCTTCCTCTTTGCTGCCGTCACCATGCTACTCCTCCACCATGTTGTCTTTCCACTGAGTGGGGTCGCCGGCGCCGTCGCCGCCTAAACCACGGTTGACGAACGACTCCTCATCCTCATATACCAGCGCGACCTTGCCGTCCCTCCACACCGGCGAGAACATAGCGGAGCGGAAGGAGTCAACCAAATGACCCTCAGGCGCCGCCTCCTCCTTGAAGTAGTAGCACTCGCCCTCAATGAGGTTCACGTTGCGGAAGGTGATCATTCCGTCCTCATCGGAGACCGCATTGCCCAAGTAAACGTCACGCCCGCCGTCAAAGTTCGCGATCCACAGGCCATACGTCGAGCCGACCAGCGGGTCCTTCGACTCATCCTTGCTCTGCTTGCGCACTTGCAGGTCAATGCCCTCCGCCCTGTTCACGAAGGACAGGCTCTCCTCGGTGACAAGCTTGTTCGCGCTTGTGCTCGGCGCATCATAGTACGTGCACTCCGCCTTGAGCATGCCGTCCTCAAGGTAGACGTTCACGTACACGTAGATCGCCTTGTCCTCGTCGTATATGACCCTCGCGTTGCGGTCGCTGACGTCCTCGCGAATCACATACCAGTGCTCGCCGATCTGGCTCTCGTCATAGCGCAACGCGAAGCTTCTGCTGCCGCCGTCAACCGAACCCACAACCTTGCCGTTGAAGCTCACGTTGCCATAGCGATCATTTCTCACCGTGAGGACAGGCATCTCCGCCGACCCCGCCGGGTTCTCGGCGTCAAGCTGGTAAAGCGTGAAGGAGAACTGCCCCTCCTCAAGCTCCGCGCCTACGAGGTCCTTGTGCACGGTGGGATCAACCCACACCTCGCGGGCGCTGTCATCAGAGTCAACCGGCACGCGAGCGTTGTGAGCGAAGCACGCGCTCAGCATCATGAAGCTCATGTTCCAGAACGAGATGCCGCTGCCGTCTTCGCTGAGCGCGACGTCATACCAGAAGTCCTCGCCGCCATAGCGCTGCCACACCTTGGTCACCTCGGCCTCGAGGCTCACCTCGTCAGTCGCCTCGTCGGCAGCCTCCTTGACCGTAACCTCAATTGCCCAGGTCATCGGATCGTATTGCAGCTCGGACACATCCTCGAGCGTGGTGGGCTGGACAGCTTCCTCGCTCAACAGGTAGTAGTAGGTGCCCGGCTTGTCGTAGGTGATCGTCGGGAACTGGATCGCTGCGGTGCGCAGCCCGTCGCCATCCTCGTCGTCGTCAAACTTTGCGTTGCTGAGACAGGTCGCGAAAGGCGTCCCGTCATCTGCAAGCGTGTCTCCGGCCGTCATTTCAACGGCTTCAGCCTCGCCCTCACGCAGGATGAACTGCTCGCCCTCCACGTCGCGCGTCGCGCCCGAGAGGACGAACGAGAACGCAGGGTTCAGCTCTGCGGCATCGGGCGCGTAGAGCATCTTGTCGGCAGAAAGCGTGACAGAGCCCTCCGCTCGCTCATAGGCGTTGGTGACCTCGATCACCGTGGTCGAGGCGGTGTCGTTTGCGTCGATGGTTATCTCAGCGCCGTTGGCGCTGTCGTACTCAGCGGGCGTCCCCTCACCGTTCCTCGTGACCACGACGCTCGTCTCCGGCGTCTTGCCGTTCGGAAGCTGCTCGGTCAGCGTATAGGTGCCCGGCTCGAGCCTCTCGACCATGACGGCATCGTTGCCCTGGACCTTGACCGAAATGGGCTCGGTACCCTCGGGCGCATCCTTGGGCATGAGCTGGAAGCGGTACGTTGCCTGCATGTCCTTGTCGGTGGCGCCGTCACCCGTCACCGACTTCGCCAGCTTGAACGCGCCGTACGCATGATTCGTGTACGTGTTCTCCGCCGTGATGGTGAGCGTCTTGCCCACGGCGCCTACGGCGTTCTTCTCCGTGTACTCGAAGGTGTACGCGTTTTCGCCCGGCACAGCCTGGCGCTCGACGCCGCTCAGCGAGAACGTCCAATCGGCGCCGGCAACCTTCGCCTCGCCCGACTCGGTCAGCTTGTACCTGCCGTACGGCAGCTCGGTGAAACTCTTCTGGGCGCTATCGCCGCTGCTGCTCAGCGTGAATTCCCGGGCACCGTCGGAGACCTCGTTGCCCTGCTCATCGGCAATCCGCTGCAGCGTGAAGTCAAACGATGTCGGCGCGTCGACGCCGGACCTGTTGTCGACGATCTTCTGGATGGCAAGATGGCGCTGCGTCGCCCCGTTGATGACCAGGACGTGGAACTCTCCGTCCGGGCTCTTTGTCGTGGTCACCTCAGGCGGATTGTAGTGGCTCGCGTTTACGCCCGAGACCTTGACTTCTTTCACGGTGTAGGCGATCGCGTTGCCGTCCTCATCCTCGGCAGGCAGGTCGGTCCATGCTCCCTCCCAATCGTTTGCCTCGCTGAGCGTAAGGGTCTTGCCCTCGACCCGAGTATTGCCCTGGTAGAGCTGCATGGTGACGCTCGCGCCCTCGGGCGCTTCGGACTCGCTGCCGTCAGCGTTCTTCCACGCCTTCTCAACCGACACGGACGTGAGCTTGGCATAGGTGTTGGTGACCTCGACCAGAGAAACGCTGGCGGCGGCACCCGGCGCAACGGTCACCTTCACGCCATCCATGCTGTTGTACGCGGTAGTCAAGTTGTTCGCCACGACCTTCGCCGTCGTCGAGGAGGGCTTCCTCACCTCAGGGGAAAGGACCTCGGTCAGCGTGTATGTTCCAGGAGCGAGACCTTCGACGACCGTCGACTGGTTGCCCTTGACCGACACCTCGACAGGTTCGGTGTCCTCAGGGGCGTTGTCGCGCGTGAGCGTGAAATGGTACTCCGCGTTCTTCTCGTCCGCCGTAGCGTCGTCGTTCACAACCTTCCTGAGCGTGAACGCCCCCTTCGCCTCCTGCGTCTTGGTGTAGGTGTTCGTCGCTTTGAGGGAAAGCGTCTTGTTGGCAGCGTTTGCGGACGTGTATTCGAAGGTATACGCCTTGGCGCCATCAGGTGCCGCAGCCGACTCGCAAGACACCGCGTCATCAAGCGTGAACGACCAGTTTGCGTTGTCAGCAGATGCCGAGGCCTCGGTCAGCTTGTACGTGCCGAAGGGCAGGTCATGCTTGCTCCACGATTTGTTGTCGGTCAACGTGAAGGCGTAGGGCGCTTCGTCCGTCAGCTTGTTGCCGCTCTCATCGGCAATGCGCTGGAGCGTGAACGGGAAGGAGTCCGGGACTTTGAGACCCTCGTCAGCGTCAACGTCCTTCACAATGGAGAGCGCATGATGTTCGTTCTTCTTGTTGGTGATGACGACCTGATAGGTCCCGTTAGTCTCCTCAACCTTCACGGACTTATGGTAGTCTGCCGCGTTGGCAACCGTCACAGAGCTCTCATCGACGCTGTACGTGATGAGGTTGCCGTTCGCGTCCTTGGTGGGCAGATCTGTCCACGAGCCGCTCCATCCCTTCTCTTTGCTGAGCTCGAGCGTCTTGCCCGACACCGCATTGCCGTTCGCCAGGAGCTGCACAGTGACCTTCGCACCCTCAGGCGCAGGCATGCCCTCGCCGTTCGCGTCCTGCCACTTCTTCTCAACCAACACGGACGTGAGCTTGGCATAGGTGTTGGTGACCTCCACCACGGAGGCGCTCGCCGTGTCGCCCGCCTTGACGGTTATCGTCGCGGGAAGGGAGACAGCCGCAAGCCCATCACCCGCAGAGTCAGCATCGCCCTTCTTGAGCACGACACTCGTTACGGGTTTCTTCGTCGTGCCCTCGGGGAGCACCTCGGTCAGCGTATAGTCACCGGGAGTAAGATCGTTGAAGACCACTTGGCCTTCGCCGCTCCCGCTGACCGCAACAGACTTGGACACGGAGCTGCCGTCGTTTTTCGGCGTAAGGGCGAACGTGTACGTCGCGTTCTTCTCAGCTGACGTGGCACCATCACCTGTCACGACCTTCTTGACGGTGAGCGCGCCCTTCGCCTCCTGCGTCTTGGTGTAGGTGTTCGTCGCCGTGAGGGTAAGCTGCTTGCCGGATGCGTTCTTAGGCAGATAGTCGAACTCATAGGCCTTGGCGCCGTCGATCGCAACCTCTTTGAGGCCTAGCCCGTCGCTGGCGCTCAGGGAGAAGTCCCAGTCAGCACCCGTGATCGATGCGGACGACTCAGTCAGCGTATAGGTGCCGTAGGGGATGTTGGACAAGGTCCTCGTCTGGTCGTCTCCAAGGTCGATCTTTTGGCGGTATCCCGCTCCCTCGGCAAGGGCATTGCCCTTTTCGTCCTTGGTCTGCTTCAAGATGAGGGTGAACAACTCGGGAATGCCCGTCACGTCCCCGTTGTTCACCACGTTCTTGAGGATGGAAAGATCGCGCTTGTTTTCCCTGTTCGTGACGGTATATTTCGTGACGGCATGAGAGCTGTCGTCGCTCTTCGACACGACGCCTGCTGCAAAGCTGGCATCAACGCCCGAAACAGACGTCTCCTTGACACCGTACTCGATAGGTTTCCCGCTCTCGTCCTTGATGGGCAGGTCAGTCCACGAGTCCTTCCACCCGTTTGTCTCGTTGAGCGTCTTGTCCTCCATCGGCTCGCCGTTTGTCTTGCTCATCGGTTCTTCGTTCGCCAAGAGCTGCACGGTCACGCTCGCGCCCCCAGGCGCGCTCGTCATCGCGATGCCGTTCGCGTGCTGCCACTTCTTCTCAACCGACACCGACGTACGCGCATCATATATGTTGGTAAACGTCACCTTCGACGTCGTGACAACCTTGTCCTCAGCTATCTCCACCGTTGCCTTGTATTTGCCGGTGCCATCCAGAACAGCGCCAGCACCTTCGACCTCAATCGAATCGGGCTTAGCAGGCGCATCAGACCCCTCGAAGACCTCCTCGATGGTATAGGTTCCTGCATCGAGGTTCTCGAAGGTCACGGTTTTGCCGGCGGCAACGGACTGCGTCTCGGCATACGTTCCATCGGGCTTGGTCACCTTGAAGGTGAACTCTTTCCCGCTCACAAGGTTCGCACCGTCGCCTTCAACCTTCTTGGTGATCTCCAACGAGCCCTTCTTCTTGCCAGCCGTAAAAGTATTCTCCGCCACAATGGTTACCCACGGCTTGCTTTGGTCGTAAACGAACGATGCGCTTCCGTCGTCATTAGACTTCCCGTTAACGCTCACCTTGCCCATATGCTCAAGTGATGCGCCCTCGGGCAGGCTATCTTTTGCAGCTTGCACCGATGCGGGATTCTCGACAACACGATAAGTCACACTGTCTTTTAGCTTGTCTACAGGAAGCTCCGCGATCTCGTTATCGGAGACCTCTACCGAGAACACCGGCTTTTCAACCCCAGTATTTTCTTCATAGAAATCGAAGCGATACTTCGCTTTCTTTAGTTTATCTACGCTGTCCTTTTCAAGTTGGGTTTCCGGCAGTACATTGACAATCTTTTGGACGGTCGCCCTCGGCGCACGTGTATTCTCGATAACGCAAGAGGTATACGAGCCATTTACGTTAGAGGTCGCCACAGAGGAATACCCCAGCTCATCAAGGGTCTTGGTTTTCTCTACACCGTCTTCCACAACGACGGCACTCACTTCGCCCACCGTGTAGTTGACTCTCTGATGATTTCCCTCGTCAGAGTACTTCAGCAGATCGGTCCACGCGCCCACCCACTTGCCGTCAAGTCCTTCTTTGATGCGAAGCGGGGCGCCGCAGGGCGCACCATCAGCGTAAAGTTGAACAAGAATAGCATCAGGATGACTGCCGTTGTCATTCCATCGCTTCTCAACTTCTACGCTTGCTTCTGTGAGAACATGCTTGTTGGTAAGCGTTATCGTCGTGTTTCCAGCAGAATCCGAAACGGTATGCGTAGAGGAGAGGAAATAACCTACCCACTGCACCTCTTCAACCGTGTACGTACCGTCTTTGGGAAGATTCTCCCATGTGTACGACCAGCCGTTCTCTACATTCAGCGTTACTTTGGCAGCCTCCTCGTTAGGATAAGGCTTTCCATCTTTCTTTAACGTAACCGTCAAAGACGAGGGACGTATGCCGTCATGATTGTCGGCGTCTTCCCAAACCTTCTTGACGGTGAGTGAAATATCATTCCCGTTTTGGACAGTTTTTCCCTCCTCCAGGATGTTCGCTACCGCAACATCACATACCTTGACTTGAGGCTCATTTGTGGGCCAAAAAGGAACCTTGTGAATCTCACCGTCAAGCTGGTACACCGTATCGGCAATGACCGAACCCGGGGTTGACTTACCATAGTGAATTTTGCCCTTCGGAATCAGATGGGTTCCCGAAGGAGAGCCGTTAGCATTTATCATTCCGGCATAGGGTACCAAAGAGCCGCTATCGTCATATTTCACGTAGTTCCAGATAATGTTGCCGCCCTCAACGTCAAAGGTATTATTGGGACGCATGCTGTAGTCGCCGACATAAAGACGCATCATGTTATCCCAGTCAAGGGTATACTGGTCTGCCCCCTCTGCGGGAATTATCAAGTTGATAATGACAGGCTTTGCCTTGGTAGACTTAAGGTCACCGCTATACGGGATATCCACGACAGCATTTTGCTTGATATCTTCCGCATTCAAATAATAGACTTGAACGGCGCTATCACTCTCCAGTTGAGCAAGATCGTCAGACAGCGTGGCAAGCGTGCCTGTCAACATGTCGCTAATGCCCTTGCCGTTCTCGAAGAAGTTCTTGAATTCCTCTGGCGTCACGGCATCAAGTCGGCGATCGCCGTTGTAACCCGTATTGGTGAAAACGCCGCCAAATCCGGCATTAACCGCATCTTTATTCTCGTCTATGGTCACAACATGGATGCCTTCACGAGTAGTAACTTTACCTTTGCCTGTCTTTTCGCCAATGTAGCTAACGTTTTCGCTCGCATGGATGCCCTCATTCGTGAGACCCATAAAGCCATTGCTAACGTACGAGACGGTAAAATCCCCATTTTTAGGATTATTCATGACGATTTTGCCCTTGTCATCATATACGACATTGCCACTCACGTTCTTCGGCTCGCTCTTTAGCGGATCGTCGTCTTTATCAAGTTCGTAAACGTTGTAATAGTTGCTCGAGTCTGTTCCACCACCATTGCCCGAAACATCAATGTAAACCGATCCGGTTGCATACGACGCTCCTTCAGGAACAGTAATGTCCACTGTTTCGATCGCTTCGTTAGATCCCTTTTTGAACACCCCGAACTTGAACGTCTGAGGCTTGTCAAGCACGATGCTTTGTCCCTCGTTGTTCTGCAGATACTTGGTAATATGCACTTCTATCGTCTTGATGTTCTGGTCAACATTGCTGCTGTTGCCCATGTTCAAGTTCATCCATTCCTCAACGTCAAGCTCGTTGACGGCAATGTTGCCCTCCATGTCAGTTTTCGCAACGAACCGATTTGCGAAAACACCGAATTCCGCCGCGAAACCCAGCTGATTGTAGATATAGCTCCGCGTAGTCGTCTTTCCCGTGATAGGAGTGGCGGTGATAGCGATAACACCGTCCTTGAAGACATTAGCAGGGTCAAGGCTGTCGACTATATAGCTACCCGCAAAGGCTTTTCCAGCCGGCACTTCTACGAAGAAGTTCTTGGTGTTGCCCTCATCCCAGTTCCAAACACTGTTGTCTTTCCCGCTGATCTTTTTGTCAACCTCGGAAGCCTTCCCGTACGCGAGGCGCACGAGTACAACTTCTTCAAGCTTAGTGACCGTGCTCATTTCACCTGAGAGCGTTTTGCCATTGCTCGTCAGTTCAGCACCTTTCCAGCTTTTATTATCTTTTACGAGTACAAACATCCTATCAGTAATGCTGGAGGCAGGCACGTTAAAAGTGACGGCCGTGCCGTCGCCATCGCGCGCCTCATTTGGCACATTCGTGCTCGCAATAGCTCCAACGTTGAGGCTGATACCTTCCTTGACATCTGACCCCTGAATGACGTATTCGCCATTGTTCCTTGCTATAAGGGCAATGGGGTTATACGAAGCATCGAACGCCTGCACCGAATTGGGGCCGATCTCATATCCGTCTGCAGGGATAACCTGGAAGACAACTTCTTTGCCAGGCATCACGCTGACATCGCAGGAGCCCATAAGTTCCTGATTGTCAAACTTAACGCGGACGCTCTCCCCGTTCATCGTCACGCGCATGGAAATCCCATTCCCCTCAGAGGAATGCTGAGATCTCGAAGCGTTGCCTTGCGGATCGGTGAGGACTATAACGCCGTTGGAAATCGAGGCGTTATTGCCACCGTTCTCCCCTTTGCCGCCGTCAGCGCCCGCTGCGCCTTCGCCCGCATCCGTGGGGGCAGGCGTCGTGCTGGCATGCTCCTCTGCGGCTGCAGGCGTCTCGGACCCCTTCGCATTCGCTTCTGCGCCGTCACCCGCATCCGCCTCCGTGGGAGCAGGCGTCGTGCGAGCATCCTTCTCTACGGCTGCAGGCGCATCGGAGCTCTTCGCACTCGCTTCTGCGCCGTCGCCCGCATCCGCCGCCCAGCCGATCGTGCTCTGGCTGAACACCAGGACGAACGAGAGGAGCACCGCGAGAGCGCGGTTCGCCGGACTTGACACGTTACGCTTGGTCTTCTTGCTCTTCATAGCTCCGTCCTCAAAGGTCTCGCAACCGTTCTGCCTCTTCATCCGTCGACTTCTCACGAGCGAGCCTCCGACTTCTCACGATTGCCGCGCTTGCGCAGCCAGAAGAACAGCCCGAGCGCCGCCGCTGCGGCAAGGAGAACGCCAGCCGAAATGTCGGCGATCGGGATGCCCGCCGCGCCTTCTTGAGACTTCGCCAAGCCCTGAGCCAACGGCGTCGAGTCGTCAAGCAGCTCGCGCTCGGTCGCCGTATCGACGCCTTCGTTGTTGAGCAGCACGCCTGCGCCCGTTCCGTCGTCAACCGCAGACAGCTGACCTCCTGCCGCAGCAAGCGAGGCCTGAGCCGTGGTCGTGCCGCCGTCGGCAGCTCCATCGTCAGCGGCTCCGTCGTTGACAACCCCCTCGTCGATGTAGCGCACGACGGTGTTGCGCACGACGGTGTTGCCGTACTGGGTGTCACGTGAGTCGCGATAGTACACGGTATAGGTGCGCGCAGGGGTGAAGTAGCTGTGGAGGAATGCCTCGCTCTGTCCGTCGAGGCGCACGTAGTTGTTGCCGTCGACCTGAATGGTCTCGGGCGCCGGGCCGATGAGCATCTCACCCGCCACCGTGGGGTCGATGGTCACCTTGCCCGTTTGCAGAACGTCGTCGTTCGCGATGTTCACGTAGTTCACCGTGACCTCATAGGAGTCCTTCGGCGTATAATCCTTCGGCACATAGTAGATGTCATAAACGGGACTGGCCGTCGTGCTGTACTTCAACTCGAACTTCGAGCCATAAGGCACGAGCGTGACGCCCTCAACCTCGATGCTCGCCTCCGGCTCGAATGAAACCGTCGGCTGCTCACGCGTGACCGTCACCTCCTGGGTCTTCAGAACCGTGCCCGCGCTGGAGGTGCTTTCCGCCGCATTGATGTAACGCACCGTGTACGTAACGTGCGCATTTTTCTCAGGATCGTTCACAACCTGGTAGTTCACCCGATAGTACTTCACGTTGTCGCTGCTTCTCGCCTCATCGAAGCCGTAAGGCACCTCGGCGTTAATGGTGAGCTTGCCGTTGCCCAGCACCGCCGAGCTCGGCTGGTCGCCGCACAGTCCATAAGTGAGCATGACGTTATGCCTCGCGTCGCCTTCGCCCACGGCACGCATCTGGCTGAACTGAGTCGGCACGGTATAGACGAAGTCCTTGGTCACCGACAGCTGATCCGTCATGAGCAACGCGCCTTCGCCGCTTTCGCCCGCAGTCGTCGTGTCGTAGTACTCGATAACCGCGAGAAACTGATTGGCGGCCTCACCTTGCTCAAGCTCAAATGTCATCTGCTTGCAGTGAACCGTGAACTCGGTCTGCCCGGGATAGGCGACCGTAAGCGTGTTGCCCGGGTGCACCACGCGATAGAAGATGGTCTTGCCCTCGGAGGTCACTCGCTCGACGAGGGTGGGCAGCTTCACCGTCGTCGCAGCGTCAGGGCTGATGCCGTCTATGGGAGTCTCGCGAATTTGCGCGCCGTTTTGGTCAACGTAGACGATGCGACCCGCAATGCTCTCAGAGGCGCTGAATCTCTCATAGCGGTACACGCCGTCCTCGCCCGGCTGCGCGCACTCCGCCAACTTGTAGTCGCTGCCATTGCAGAAGAAGGTAGAGGAAGGGGTGAACTCGCGGGCGTCCTCAGAACCGTCAGCTGCGAGCGTGCGGACGCCGATAAGAACCTGGTCACCGTCCATGCTGCCGTAGACCGGCTGGAACTTGCCCGTGTAGCAGGGGTCGCTGTTCGGCGAGCCCGCCTTCACCGTCAGCATGTACCGGTCAAGATGATCCAGGTTGATGCCCTTGGAGCTCAGCATGATGAGCTCTGGCTCCCCTGCCGCCTTCTCCGAGCTCACCACATGCTGGAAGTCTTTGAGGATCGTCTTGCCGCCGTACTCGACCGACACGTAGAGCTCCGTGCCCGCATCAGCCGTGACCATCAACACGTCGATGTTGCCGTTCTTGTCGACGGCCCCATAGTGGTCGGCGCCTGACACGTTGATCTCGCTCGACCCTTCATCTGCCCAAGCCGCCACCGGCGCCATCAGAGACATCGCCAGCGCGCAGGCTGCCAGAGCCGTCAAAAACCTCTTGCCCATCTGAGCCTTCTCCTCCCACCTTTCCTGCCATGCGCTGTTCCTCGCACGCGCTGATGCAGGTTTTCCCGGCATATCCTCCTGAAGGAATGCCTGTTTTTAACTCTTAGTCTTGGCTCCTAGAGTGTGTCAACTTTTATATTCTAATGATGCCTTACGTCATTTCAACCAAAACTTGACCGGGGGGTGACATTATCAAAATTGGCTGTCACGATCGGCTCGTTTTGCGTTGCAAAGCAAGCCCTTTCATATGATGATGAGGATAATCCTCATGTTTTCGGGCCTTCCTTTCCCTTGCAGAAGCCCCTTCCCCCTACGGGAAACGCGACAGCCCGCCGCCTTCCCGCTCTTCGGGAATCTGCGGTTTATCTGGCACAAAGCAGCGTTGGCATTTACAAGCGCGTGTCCTCTGCTACTATTTCACTGTACGATCAACCTATTAAAACCTGCAGGAAGACGCGCTGATGTCAGCCCCCCGCCAACAGAACGCTCGCCGTTCGCGCGCCGCGCGCGCGCAGGACGCGTGCGCTCTCAGGGGGCTTCCGGCGCCTGCGGCCACTCCAGCCGCTGCGGCCGCGCCTGCGGCTGCCCCGGCGCGCCGCTCGCACTCTACGAACCGCCCGCGTCTCGCGCGCCGCAGCGTCAGGCGCGCCGCCCGCGCCCTGGCGACAGCGGCCCTCGCGCTCGTGGCGGCGCTGTCCCTCGCGGCTTGCGGCGGGAACGCGCAAGGCGCGAACTCGAACGCGGCCGCGGGCGGCACGACCTCAGGCGCCGCCTTCGAGCAGGCCGCGCCCGCGCTGGCCCCCTTCGACGCCGCCGCGGCCGTGAGCAGCAACGGCGCGCTCATCGACATCTCGCACACGAGCGAGGGCTACGTGGCCGCGTCCGCCACCTCGTCGGCGCGCCTGAAGTTCGAGGTGGCTCAGGGCGGCGTCAGCTACTACTACGACCTTCCCGGCGACGGCACCCCCATCGCGTGCCCGCTGAACATGGGCGACGGCAGCTACACCTTCTGCGTGTGGGAGAACACCTCGGGCACGCGCTACGCGGCGCTGTCCGACCAGGTGCCGGCCACCGTGCAGCTCGCCGACGAGTTCCAGCCCTTCCTCCGCCCCAACTGCTTCTGCGACTTCGACGAGTCGAGCGAGAGCACGCGCCTCGCCAGCCAGCTCGTCGCAGGCGCGCAGAACGAGGGCGACGCGCTGCGCGCCATATGCGAGTGGGTGTGCGCCAACGTGACGTACGACGAGCAGAAGGCCGCCGCGCTCACCGACGCCACCGGCTATGTGCCCGACCCCGACGCCACCATCGCGTCGGGAAGCGGCATCTGCTTCGACTACGCCTCGCTCACGGCAGCCATGCTGCGCAGCGTCGGCATCCCCTGCAAGATAGTCACCGGCGACGTGGCTCCCGACGGAATCTACCATGCCTGGAACATGGTGTTCATCGACGGGAGCTGGGTTGCCGCGAGCTTCACCGTGAACGAGAGCACCTGGACGCGCGTCGACTTGACGTTCGCCGCCGGCGGGTCGTCAGACTTCGTGGGCGACGGCAGCTCGTACACCGACCGATACGTCTACTGACGTCACGCGGCCAGACAGCAGTTCGGAAGTTGAGAGAGACAGACTGAGAGAGACAGAAAGACAAGGAGCGAACACGGACATGGCAACAAAGATGCTCGAAAGCGGCGTGCTTTCCGCCTTCTGCGAGAGCCTGGCCATCATGTACTCCGCCGGCATCCAGACGGACGAGGCGCTGTACCTGCTCGGCGAGGATCAGCAGGGCGCCGGCGCGCGCAAGGGCGCCCCGGAGGACGCCGGCGGCTTCAGGGCCGCATGCGGCGACGTGTACGCAGCGCTCGTCGAGGGGAAGCCGCTCGCGAAGGCGCTTGAGCTGAGCGGCGCGTTCCCCACCCACCTGGTGAGCATGGTGGCCGCGGGCGAGAGCTCGGGCCGCCTCGAGAGCGTGCTGTGGAGCCTGGCGAAGCACTACGACGAGGAGGACCGCCTCTACGCCAAGACGCGCAGCGCCATCGCGTACCCGGCCGCGCTTCTGTGCGTGATGTCGGTGATCCTGCTGTTCGCCGCGGCGGTGATCCTGCCGGTGTTCATCGACGTGTACGAGGGTCTCTCAGGCGACCTGACCGCCGGCTCGTTCGCCTACGTGAACGTGTCCATCATCATCGGCTGGGCGGCGCTCGCCGTCACGCTTCTGTGCACGGTGCTCGTGCTCGTGGGCATGGCCGTGAGCTCGACGCCCGGCGGGCGCGAGAAGCTCGTGCACCTGCTCGAGAAGGTGCCGGCCACGCGCGACCCCATGCGCCAGATCGCCATAGCGCGCTTCACCGCGGCGCTGGCCACGTTCATCTCGGCCGGCATCGACACCGACACGGCCATGCAGCGCGCGGTCGACATGGTCGAGCATGCCGAGCTGCACGACAAGCTCGCGCAGGCGCGCGACGTCATGGTGGACCCCGCGCAGGGCAAGAGCCTCCCGCAGGCCATCTCCGAGAGCGGCGTGTTCGAGCCCATGTACGCGCGCATGCTCATGGTGGGCTCCCGCACGGGCAGCCTGGAGACCGTGCTCTCGAGCCTGTCCGACACGTTCTTCGACGACGCCGTCACCCGCATCGACAACGTGATCGACAGCGTCGAGCCGACGCTGGCGGCGTTTCTGACCGTGAGCATCGGCGCTACGCTGATCGCCGTGATGCTCCCGCTCATCGGCATCATGAGCTCGATAGGATAGCGCCATGCGTCGCGAGCTTACACGAGAACAGGTGAGGCGCCGGACACGGCGGCGCATGGGCGCGCTTCTTGCGGCCGTGCTCGTCGTGGCGGTGGGATGGTTCGCATACGGCCAGATCAGCGCGTCGCTGCGTGAGCAGGGCGAGGTGTCGGTGCGCAACGCCATCCTGAGCAGCGCGAAGCAGTGCTGCGCGATCGAGGGGTCCTACCCCTCCTCGCTCACCTACCTCGAGGACAACTACGGGCTGGTGGTGAACCACGGCGACTACGTGATCACCTACAGCGTGTTCGCGGGCAACGTGATGCCCAACGTGGTGGTGTTGGCGAAATGACCGGGTACGAGACGACGCGGGACAACCTGGCAAGCGAGCGCGGGCGCGGCGGGCGGATGTTCGCCACGCTGCTGTTCGCCGTCATCACGTTGTTTCTGCTGGTGGCGCTCCTGGTCGGCATGAACGCGTACCGCTCGGCGAACGCCATGCGCACCGAGGCCGACGACATGCGCCTGGGGCTGTCGCTGCTGTCGAACTCCGTGCGCACCAACGACGTGACCGACGCCGTGGGCGTGGCCGAGGGGCCCGAGGGCCCGGCGCTCGTGCTGACCGAGCACCTCGAGGCAGGCACCTACGAGACGCGCCTGTACTGGTACGAGGGGTACGTCATGGAGGAGTACACGCGCGCGGGCTCGACGTTCACGCCTGAGCGGGCGCGCGAGGTGGTCGAGTCGAGCCGCTTCGACTTCGAGTACCGCAACGGGCTCCTGACCATCTACACCGACCAGGGCTCCGCGTGCGTCGCCCTGCGCAGCGTGCGAGGAGGTGCCTGAAGATGCCTGACGTCCAATACGACCAGTACGACCAGTACGACGCGACGGTCGCCAACCTGGAGCGCATGCGCCGCCGCGCCCGCCCTGCCGAGCAGAGGACGCGCCACGAGCGCGCGTTCGTGGTGGAGGCGCTGTTCCTGCTCGTGTTCATGATGAGCTCGCTGGCCGTGCTCACCGGGCTCATGGTGTCGTCCTACGAGCGCGGCGCGGCGGCCGACGACCTGTCGTACGCCGCGGTGCTCGCGTCGAACGACGCCGAGGCGTTCGCGGCCGACCCCACGGGGCCAAGCCGCGGCGCGGCGGGCACGGGCGCGGCAGGTGCGAATGCGAGCACGGGCGTCGCCGAGGGCTTCCAGCTCACGCGCGACGTCGAGCAGCACGCGCAGGAGGCGGGCGTGCTCTACGAGGCGCACATCACCGTCTCGCGCGACGGGCACGCGATCTACGAGCTCGACACGGCGCGCTACGTCTCGAACGAGGCGGCAGCCGCGCGCGCGAGCAGGGCCGCGCAAGCCGTGAGCTTCTCCAGCTTCTCTGTCACAGACGAGTTCTCGACCCTCACGAGCACCGCAGCCCTCACGAGCGCAGCGAACGCCGCGGGCGACGCGCGCAGCGCAGGCGAGGCCGCGAGCCCTGCCGGCGAAGCCGCGCCCACCGCGAGCGCCGCGAACGACACGCGCGAGGAGGTGACGCTATGAGCAGCAACCCCCACGCCGGGCAGGGCGGGTCGGTGCGCATCGGCCCGGTGAGCCTGTTCTCGCTGGTGATCGTGCTGTGCCTGGCCGTCATGGCCGTGCTCGCCGTGACCACGGCGCAGGCCGCCTACAGCGCCGCCGAGAAGCAGGCGCGCTTCACCACCGACACCTACGTCAACGAGCAGGCCGCGCAGAGCTTCGTCGCCGAGGTCGACGGGGCGCTCGCCGCCGTGCGCGCAAGCGCAAGCGCCGAGGGCGACCTCGCCAGTGCCGCCCTGCTCGCCGTGCAAGACGTCATCAGCGGCTACGAGGGCGCCTCCCTGCAGGGCAGCCAAGCCTGCGTCGAGTTCGCCTGCGACAGCGGGCGCACGCTCTCGGTGGTCCTCACCATACGCCCTGACGCCACCTACGAGATCTCTCAGTGGCGCGCCACTACCCAATGGAATGAAGCCGGCTCTGGCGAGGTGCTGTGGTCGGGCTCCGCTCAATCACGATAGGAGAAAACATGGAACTGAAACAGCTGCTCAAGGACATGGTGGACGTGAGCGCGTCCGACGTCTTCATCATCGCCGGCCTTCCTCTGACCTACGAGGCGAGCGGCCGGCAGGTGCGCCTCGACATCGCCCCGTTCATGCCCGCCGACACCGAGGAGATCGTGCGCAGCATCTACGCCGTCTCCGGGCGCAGCATGGACGGGTTCGAGCGCAGCTCCAACCACGACGACGACTTCTCCTTCGCCATCGCGGGCATCGGCCGCTTCCGCGTGAACATCTTCCGCCAGCGCGGGTCGTACGGCGCGGTGATCCGCGTGATCCCCTTCGGCCTGCCCGACCCCGCCGCCTTCCACATCCCCGACGAGGTGCTGCGCCTGACGCAGTTCCAGAAGGGCCTCGTGCTGGTGACGGGCCCGGCCGGCGTAGGCAAGTCCACCACGCTCGCGTGCATCATCGACAAGCTCAACCACGAGCGCACGGGGCACATCGTCACCATGGAGGACCCCATCGAGTACATCCATCGCCACGGCACGTGCATCGTGACGCAGCGCGAGGTGCCCACCGACGTGGCCACGTACGGCGAGGCGCTGCGCTCGGCCATGCGCGAGAGCCCCGACGTCATCCTGCTCGGCGAGATGCGCGACCAGGAGACCATCAGCACCGCCGTCACCGCCGCCGAGATGGCGCAGCTGCTGTTCTCGACGCTGCACACCTCGGGCGCGGCGAGCACGGTCGACCGCATCGTCGACGCGTTCCCGGCCTCGCAGCAGCGCCAGATCCGCATCCAGCTGTCCATGGTGCTGCGCGCCATCGTGAGCCAGCAGCTCGTGCCCACGATCGACGGCGGTGTGATGCCGGCCTTCGAGATCATGGTGACGAACACCGCCATCCGCAACCTCATCCGCGAGGCGAAGACGCACCAGATCGACAGCGCCATCGCCGCCGGCGGGGCCGAGGGCATGCGCACCATGGACCAGAGCCTGTTCGAGCTCGTGAAGGCGGGCAAGGTGGCGAAGGAAGTGGCCCTGCAGTACGGGCATCACCAGGAGGCGCTTGCGAAGCGCTTCGAGGTGGAGGGACTGTAGGACAAGCCGCTCAGGGCAGCTGAAGCGAAGAGAAGGCGGGCGCGACTATCGCGCCCGCCTTCTTCTTTCCCTACCCTAAGAACTCGGCGAGGACCTTCATGAGGGCGTCGATCTCGAGCGGCTTGGTCATGTGGGCGTTCATGCCCGCGTTCAGGGCGCGCTTCACGTCGTCGGCGAAGGCGTCGGCGGTGAGCGCCACGATGGGCAGCGACGCGAGGTCGGGACGTCCGGACAGGCCCATCGAGCGGATGGTGTGGGCGCACTCGTAGCCGTTCATGACCGGCATCTGCCCGTCCATGAGGATCAGGTCGTAGTAGCCCGGCGGGTTGTCGCTCAGCATCTCGATCGCCACCCTGCCGTTCTCGGCGCACTCGGCCGCAGCGCCGGTGAACGACAGGATGTCGAGCCCGATGGAGGCCGCGATCTCGTTGTCCTCCACCAGAAGGATGCGCTTGTCGGAGAAGTCGGCCTCGCGCAGAAGGTCGGTGTGGTCGCGCGCGTCCTCGTGCCGCGCCTCGCCCAGGAGGCTGTTCATCACGTGGATCAGGCGCGACTTGAACAGCGGCTTCGACACGAACGCGTCGATGCCGGCCATGCGGGCCTCCTGCTCGACGGCCATCCAGTCGTACGCCGACAGGATGATGATCGGCACGTGGTCGGGCAGGATCTGGCGCAGCTCGCGCGCCGTCTCGATGCCGCTCTTGCCCGGCATCTTCCAGTCGAGGATGACCGCCATGAACTCGTCGCTCGTGTCGTACGTCTCCCTCACGCGCGCGATGGCGGCGTCGCCGGACAGCACGTACTCGGGGTTCATGCCGATCTCCTCGAGGAGCTCGCACGCGCCCTCGCACGCCGTCTCGTCGTTGTCGGCCACCAGCACGTTGAGGTCGGCCAGCGCCGTCGTGTCCTCGGCGTCCACCTCGCGCAGCTTCAGATGCACCGTCACGGTGAACGTGGTGCCCTCGTTGAGCTTGCTCTTCACGTCGATCGTGCCGTTCATCAGGCTGACGACGCTCTTCACGATGGACATGCCCAGGCCCGTGCCCTCGGCGTTGGTGACGCGGTTGTCGTTGGCGCGCGAGAAGGGGTCGAACACGCGCTTGACGAACTCCTCGCTCATGCCGCAGCCCGTGTCGGAGAACGTGAACTCGTACTGCCCGCAGCCGCCGATGCGCGACGGGATCTCCCTGATGGTCATGCCGATGGTGCCGCCCTCGGGCGTGAACTTCACCGAGTTGCCCATGATGTTCACGAACACCTGCTGCAGGCGCATGAAGTCGCCCACCACGTGCTCGTGCGTGACGTTGGAGATGTCGACCTTCAGGTGCTGGTGCTTGGCCGACACCTGCGGGTGGATGATGGTGAGCAGGTTCTCCACGGCCTCGGGCAGGTCGAAGTCGTCCTCGGACAGGCCGATGTTGCCGCTCTCGATCCTCGCCATGTCGAGCACCTCGTTGATGAGGCCGAGCAGATGCCGGCTCGACACGGTGATCTTCTGCAGGCAGTCCTTCACGCGCTCGGGATCGTCCATGTGCATGGTCGCGATGGCCGTGAGGCCCATGATGGAGTTCATCGGCGTGCGGATGTCGTGGCTCATGCTGCCCAAGAAGTCGCTCTTCGCGCGCGACGCCTGGTCGGCGACGCGGCAGGCGTCCTCGAGCGCCTCGCGGGCGCGCGCCTCCTCCTCCTTCACCACGGTCACGTCCTGCACGGCGTACAGCAGGCTGGCGGCGCGCCCGTCCGCGGTGCGGCGCAGGCACACCATGGACGGCTGCAGCCAGCGCGTCTCGCCCTGGAAGTTGACGCGGTACTCGAAGCGCAGGATCCGCACGCCGTCGTCGAAGTTGCTCCTGATGACCGAGGAGCCGATCATCTCGCGCACCTTCTCCTGCTCGTCGTCGTAGACGGCCTGGCTGATCCAGAAGTTCGAGAAGTCCTCGAGCTCGCCGCGCATGGGCAGGCGCCCGTCGAGGTCCTCTCCCTTGATGTACTCGTATATGCCGTTCTCCAAATCGAGGATCGCAAAGCGCTTGAACAGCTCGGACGACGCGTTGGTCACGCGCCTGAACTGGTCCTTCTCGATGGTGATGGCCTTGTTCGCACGCGAGGAGCGCACTATGATGATCGCCACGAGGACGGCGAACACCACGACGATCGCCACGATGGCCGCGAAGCCCATGATGTTCGCGCTCTCCACGAAGGAGGCGTTGATGTTGGCGGGATAGGTGCGCACCAGGGTCCAGTCGTGGTCGGAGAGCTTCACCATGTAGGCGAGGCCGAGGCCGCGCGGTGACTCGTAGGAGAACGTCACGCTCTCGCCGCGCGCCAGCGACTCCTGCATCTCGCCGACCGTGTCGCCTTCGGTGCTGTCAACCGAGGAGATGTCGAGCTTGTCGGAGGAGACCGTCACGAACTGGCTCGAGCACGCGATGACGGTGCCGTCGGAGTCGCACAGGTAGGTGGACGTGTACTCGCTGAAGAACGTGGCTGAGATGGCCTCCTCGAGCAGGTCGTTGCTCCACACGCCCGACAGGACGCCGACGTACTCGTCCCCGTTGTAGATGGGCTCGTAGAACACGATGTTGAGCCCCTCGCCGATCCGATCGTCCAGAAGCGTGCTGACGCCCGACCGGGTGACCTGCACCTTGCGCGGCGGAGCCTCGCTGACCTTGCCGCGCGAGTTGTACGTGGTGCGGTCGACCGACTCGAAGGCCAGGAACTCGAACGGCGTGCCCGCCTCGAGGAACGCCAACTCCTTGCAGATGGCCTCGGCGCCTTGCGGCTGGGCCTCCTCGAAGATGACGCGCGACAGGTAGAGGCTCTGCTGCGAGAACTCGAACTCGCTGTCGAGGCGGTTGAGCACCTGGTTCGTGCTGGCCTCGAGGAACATCTCGTTCTGGGCGATCGTGCGCTGGTAGTTTATCGCCAGAAACGCGCCGATGACCGCCACGACGCACAGCACCGCGACCGCCGCGATGCCGATGCGCCAGCGGAGCTCCTTCTTTTCATCACCTTTCATGATGAGAAACCTTCTTCTCCCGTCCTGTCGAAGTTATCTTGCGCGATGGCGCCCCGCCCCCGGCCTCCCGCGGGGGAAGCCCGGGCGCCACCTCGGTCTTGCTTGCTTGCCCGCCTACTTGCTTGCGTACCTGCTTGCTCGCTCGCTCGACTACTCGTCGATGGTCGCGAGCGCCTTGAGCGTGAGCTCGTAGGCGCGCTTCACGTCCCCCATCAGCTGCTCGGCCGCGGCCACGTCGACCTCTCCGCCGTCCTTGGCGGGGCGCAGCACGTTCGCGAGCGCGTCCGACACCTCGAAGAGCGGCGTGAAGCCCAAATCGCGGCTCACGCCCTTGAGCGTGTGGGCCGCGCGGAACGCCTCGGGCAGGCTGCCAGCCCCCAAGGCGCTCTCAAGGGTGGCGAACGTCTCGTCGTGCGGGAACATGCCCACGAACTTCGCCACGCGGTCGTCAGTGCGCAGGCGCCCGCGCACCCCTTCCAAATCGCCGCCCATCATGGCATAGCATGTTTCCAGGGTCATGATCTCACTCCTTGTTTCTCATCGGCAGCGCCGTGCGCGCCGCCAGGTCTCTTCTTACTCTTCATCGGGTAGACCCCCCCCCACGCCTCTCGAGGTTCTCGATGGTGGGCTCGTCAATGGGGGACAGGCTCGAATGGTCGTGCGGGAAGTCCGCCTCGTCAACGCAGAACGCGACCGCGCCGCCGCCCGAGCGCTTCACGCGGTAGAGCGCGCGGTCGGCATAGCGGAACATCTCGTCGTAGTCATCGCCCACGACGACCGAGCAGGACACGCCCATGCTCGACGAGATCGGGAAGCCCTCGTACTCGCCGCGGATGAACCGGTGGATGCGCTCCGCAAGGTGACGCTGGTCGGTATCGACGTCACAGCGCATGAACACGAGGAACTCGTCGCCGCCGATGCGCGCCACCAAGTCGCCCTCGCGCACGCTCGCGCGCAGCCGGTCGGCGAAGTAGCGCAGCACGTGGTCGCCGAACTCGTGCCCGTAGGTGTCGTTGGCCTCCTTGAAGTGGTCCAGGTCGACGATCAGCATGACGAACATGCTGTCGGGGTACGCCGACATGCGCTCGATGGCCAGCTTGCGCGCGTACGCGTGGTTCGCCAGCGCGGTGAGCGAGTCATGCCACGCCTTGAACTGCAGGTCGAGCATGAGCGAGCGCTGGTCGTGCACGTCGACGAGCTTGCCGATCGCGCCCGTGAGCACGGGCTCTTCGCCGTCTGACCACAGCGTGCGCGCCACCACGGAGAACCAGCGCGTCTCGCCGTGCACCACGCCGCACAGCTCGAAGTGGACGATGGGGTCGTCGGGCACGGCGGCCGTCAGGCGGCGGCGCACCTCGTCCATGCCCTCTTCCCCGATCATGTCAAGGAGCGCCCCGTCCTTGCACGGGTTGGGTATGACCTCGGGAAGCCCCAGGTTGATGCGCCCGTAGTCGGACACCACTATCATGGCGGGATCCCGCGTGAACTCGAACTGCACCTCGTTGGACATCTCGGCGTAGAAGCTGTACTTCATGCGCTCGTAGTCGAGCAGGTCTATGGTGTGGCTCGTCATGGTGTCCTCGGGCATGCCGATCAGCGTGCTCGCCGTGTAGCTCGAGCCGAAGCCGCCCTGCCCGTCGCGCGAAACGCTCTCCAGCTGGTCGCGGATGTCGTCGGCGTTCTCGCGGAAGCACTCCATGAGCAGCGGGTTGAACACGCCGCACTCGCCTCCCGTGATCATGGCGACGGCCTTCTCGTGGGAGTAGGCGGGCTTGTACACGCGCGCGCTCGTGAGCGCGTCGTACACGTCGGCCAGCGCGACCACCTGGGCGGACAGCGGGATGTCGTCGCCTTTCAGGCCGTCGGGGTAGCCGCGGCCGTCATAGCGCTCGTGGTGCCAGCGGCAGATCTCGTAGGCCGCCCTCACGAGCTTCTCGTCCTTGCCGGCGGGAAGGTCGTCGAGCATCTCGGCGCCCACGGCCGCGTGCGTCTTCATGATCTCGAACTCTTCCTTCGTCAGGCGGCCCGGCTTGTTGAGGATCTCCTCCGCGATGGCGATCTTGCCGATGTCGTGCAGGCTCGAGGCCATCGAGATCATCGAGATGTCGTCCGGGGACAGCCGGTAGGCGTCGGTCTTGGCCACGACGTGGGCGAGCAGGATCTCGGTGAGGATGCGCACGCGCAGCACGTGCATGCCGCTCTCGCCGTTGCGGAACTCGACGATGTGGCTCAGGATGGACACCATGAGGTTGACGTCGCGCTCGCGCTCGTTGATCTCGTCAGCCACCATGCCGGCCAGCATGCGCTGCTTGGTGTAGAGCATGATGGTGTTGCGCACGCGATGGCGCACGATGTTCATGTCGAAGGGGCGGGCCAGAAAGTCGGTGACGCCGAGCTCGTAGGCGCGCTCGATGTAGGCCGGGTCGTTCTCGGTGGACACCATGACCACGGGGATGTCCTTGATCCAGCCGCGCTTCTGCATGACCGACAGCACCGCGAAGCCGTCCATCTCGGGCATCACGTAGTCGAGCAGCACGAGCGAGATCCCCAGCCCCAGGTTGCTGATGGCGGCGATGGCCTGCTTGCCGTTCTCGGCCTCGATGACGTTGAACTCGTCGCCCATCATGTCGACGAGCAGCTCGCGGTTGAACATCGAGTCGTCGACCACGAGCACGGTCTTCTTCTTGTTCTGGGGAGCAACGTTCAGCATGCGGGGCCCCCTCCCCGTTGACGATTCGATTGCGAACCAGCGCGCACCTGGCAGTTCCTTTCGCTCGGCCGGATCCCACGGCGACGCCGCACGCGCTGCGCACGCTGCAAGCGCGCATCGCCCCGCTTGGTGGTCTTCTCCCCATTTTATTGCGTTACCCATGATCATACCACGAAAAGGGCACGTTGAGAGGGCGAGTTGCACCCTGCTCAAACTTCAATATGCAGGCAAGCGCCATGCGCCGGGGGCACCTGAATGCGGGAGGGGGAGGAAGCCGAACGTGCGGCCCCTCCCCCGCAGGTGGCGGAGGAGGGGCGGCAGGCGAACGGCCGGCCGCCGGCGAGCGCGCGGCCGCCGGGTAGCTTGCGAACGGCCGGAGGAGAGGTGGCCGCCGGCTAGCGCGCGGCGAGCAGGTCGGGGAACTCGCGCACGAGGCGGGCGGCGGGCAGGCCGATGATGGTGTCGAGCGAGCCCTCGTAGCGGTCCACGAGCGACGCGCCCTCGCCCTGGATGGCGTAGGCGCCCGCCTTGTCGAACGACTCGCCGCAGCGCAGGTAGTCGGCGATCTCCTCGTCGGTCAGGTCGCGGAAGGTCACGCGGCTCACGTCGGCGAACGTGCGGAACCCGAGCGACACCTTCTCGGCCTCGGGCGCCGCCACCATCCACACCGACACCGCCGTGATCACCTCGTGGGTGGCGCCTGACAGCGCGCGCAGCATGTGCTTGCCGTCGGAGAGCGAGCGCGGCTTGCCGAAGATCTGCCCGTCCTTCACCACCATGGTGTCGGCGCCGAGCACGATGAGCATGCCCGTGTAGTCCTCCGCGAGCACCTCCTGGATGACGGCGCCGGCCTTGCGCTCGGCGAGCTTCTTGCACGCCTCCTCGGGCTGCGCGGCCAGGTCGGGCTCGAGCGACTCGTCCACCGGCGTCACCGGCGTGCGCACCGTGAACGCAACGCCCGCCTGCTCGAGCAGCTCGCGCCGCCGCGGGCTGCCGCTCGCGAGGATCACCTCGAACGCGGGGGCGGCTTCGGCGGCGGAGGCGCCCTTCGCCTGGCTGGCTGCCTGGTCGGAGGCCTGGCCGGTTGCCTGATCGGCTGCCTGGCTGGCTGCTTGGCTGGCCGCCTGCTCGCTCGGCTGGTCGGTCATCTGGTCGGTTGTCTGGCTGTCCTGCATGTCTTTCCTCACGATCGCTCGTCTAGTTGCTCTGGCTGCTGCCCGAAGGCGCCTTCGCGTCTTTCTGCGCCTTCGCGTCCCCCTCAGCCTTCGCGTCCCTCTTCTTCCGGCGCGCGCGGAAGTACGCCATGGGCTCCACGCGCACGCCCTGCTTGTTGGCGCTCACCGCCAGGTCGCTCTGGATGTTGGCCACGTACCCACCGGCCGGCGCGCCCGTCTGCGCGTCGAAGCCGTCGAGCACCGCCTCCACCGACGCGGCCTCGACGCGCGCCTCGGCCCCCAGCATGCGCAGCAGCAGCTGGCGGACGGCGCGACGCTGCAGCGGGCGCGGGGAGGCGCCGAAGCCGGGCTGCAGCACGAAGCCCTCCGTGAGGTCGATCCCCCACGTCTCGTCCTGGGCCGCCCACGCCACCTGCTCCTCGACCAGGCGCGCGGCCATCTCCTCAAGCATGTCGTCCTCGTCGGCGATGAGGTTCATCGACCGCATGAGCGTGGCGGGCATGTGCTCGTCCCACTCCTTCGCGCGCGCGACGATGTTGTGGCGCACGAAGGCGCGGAAGCGGTCGGTGTGGGCGTTGGTGGCGTCCTCGCGCCAGAGCTCGCCGGCCGCGTCGCACACCGCGCGCTGCCCTGCGCGCTCGCGTTCGTGCAGGTAGGAGCGCAGCTCGTCGCGCGTGAGGTCGAGCATGGGGCGCACCACCGGGCCGTTTCGGTAGCGCATGGAGCGGAAGCCCCCGGGGCCCGTGCCCACGATGGAGCGCATGTAGAAGCTCTCGATGCGGTCGTCGGCGGTATGCGCCGTGAAGATGCGCCCGTCAGCCAGCGGATACGCCTCGTGCTGGCACATCGAGCGCAGCGCCTCGTTCGCGGCCAGGTAGCGCTCGCGGCGCGCCACGGCCTCCACGTTCTCGTGCGTGCGCGCAGCCTCGGCGGCTATGTCGATCTCGCACTGGAACAGCGGGATGTCGAGCGCGTGGGCGAGCTCGGCCACGAAGCGCGCGTCGTCGTCAGCGTCCTCTCCGCGCAGCTTGTGGTTCACGTGCAGCATGGCGAGCGCGCCGAGGGCGCCCTGCGCGCGCAGCTCGGACGCGACGTAGGCGAGCGCCGTGGAGTCCGACCCGCCCGACACCATGAGCAGGGCCGCCGTGTCGGGGCCGGCCAGCGCGTGGTCGGCCATGGTGCGCCGCGCCTGCTCGATCACGCGCGCCGCGATGGTTTCGCTTGCTTTTCCTTCACCCATGATCAATTCTCACTTTCAACCGCAGAAACCGCAGAACCCCCGGGCAGGACGCCTCACGCGCGCACCAGCTTGCAGATGCACTCCACGTGGTCGGTGTGCGGGAACATGTCGACCGGCCGCACCACCTCCACGCGGTAGCCGCGCTCTACGAGGTACGCCACGTCACGCGCCTGCGAGACGGGGTTGCACGAGATGTACACGATGCGCGAGGGCGCCAGGCGCACGGCCGCGTCCAGGAAGCGCTCGGTGGAGCCCGCGCGCGGCGGGTCCATCATGAGGACGAGGTCGTCGGCGGGAGCGCCCGCCAGCGTTGCGGAAGCGTCCGCCGGGACCGCGTTGGACCTGTCCGCCAGGGCCGCGCCGCCTTCGCGCTCGTCCCCTGCGCGCTTCACGGCGAGCGCGGCCATGAACGCGCTCGCGTCGAGCGCCATGAACTCGGCGTTGTCGATGCGGTTGTGCCGTGCGTTCTGCTGCGCGTCGCGGATGGCCGACTCCACGTTGTCCACGCCGATCACGCGCCCGGCGCCGGCGCGCGCCGCCACGAGCCCGATGGTGCCCGTGCCGCAGTAGGCGTCGATCACCGTCTCGCTGCCGCGCAGGTCGGCCAGCGCCACGGCCTCGCGGTAGAGCACCTCGGTCTGCGCGACGTTCACCTGGTAGAACGAGTGCGACGAGATGCGGAAGCTCAGGCCGCACAGCTCGTCGAGGATGAACCCGGGGCCGAAGAGCACCCGCTCCTTCTCGCCGAGGATCACGTTGGTCTGGCGCGTGTTCACGTTCTGCACCACGGTGGTGATAGCCGGCGCGCGGCGCACGAGCTCGCGGCAGAACGACTTCGACGAGGGGAACTCGTCGTCGTTGGTCACGAGCGTCACGAGCACCTCGCCGCTCGAGTGTCCCACGCGCACCACGCAGTGGCGCATGAAGCCCTCTCCCGTGTCCTCGTCGTAGGGCGCGATGTCCCAGCGGCGCATGAGGTCGCGGACCGCGAGCGTGATCGCCTTGGCCGTCTCGTTCTCGAGCGCGCAGGTGTCGGTGGGGATGAGCTGGTGGGTGCCCTTGGCGTACATGCCGGTGAGGATCTCGCGGCGTGCCTGCGGGCGCGCGGCCGCCTTGCCGCGGCGCGGCTGCGCGGCGGCCTTGCGGCCCGGCGCGTAGGGTGACACCACCTTGTTGCGGTAGTGGAAGGGGTCGTCCATGCCGAGGATGGGGCGCAGCGCCGTGAGGTCGGCGAGCGGCGCGAACAGGTCGATCACGAGCTGCTGCTTCTCGATAAGCTGCGCGCGGTAGGGCATGTCGAGCAGGCTGCAGCCGCCGCAGCGCCCGAACACCGCGCAGAGCTTGCAGCCCGGCGCCTTGGCTTTCTCAGGTCCCGCCTTCGGCGCCTTCGCGCCCGCGTGCTTCGCGGCCTTCGCGCTGGGCTTGCCCGCGCCCCCCTTCGGCGCCTTGCCCTTCGCAGGCTTGCCACCCGGCGCCTTGGCCTGGGAGTGTTTGCCCTTCGTGCTCGCCGCGGGGCGCTTGCTGTTGCGTTGTGATGCGTTCTTCTTTTCCATGCTTACCATTTTGTCACATCGGTTACCGCGCTGCTTCGCGCAAGGAGCTTTCACATCACTTTGCTATAGTGGACCAAACCCCTTCGCGAAAGGAAGCTCCATGAACTTCATCCTCCGCTGGATCGTAACCGCCGTCGCCGTGGCCGCCGCCGTGTGGCTCGTGCCCGGCATCGACGTGCTGGGCGGCGACTCGTGGGCGAGCATCGCGCTTCTGGCGCTCGTGCTCGCGCTCATCAACATGTCGCTGAAGCCCATCCTGCAGGTGCTCTCGCTGCCCGTGACGGTGCTCACCTTGGGGCTGTTCTACCTCGTGGTGAACACCGCCGTGCTCTATCTCTCCGCCTGGCTGGCGAACGGCCTGTTCAACGTTGGCTTCGAGATCGCCACCTTCGGCAGCGGGTTCGTGGCCGCCATCGTGATCTCCATCGTGTCGGGGATAGTCAACGGCATCGTAGGCGGCAACGACTAGCGTCGCAAACCCGCATGGCATCCAGCTTCGCGCGCGCGGCGTCAGTCCCCACGACGTAGCGCCCCTCTTCGTAGTCGCGCGTCCCTCGGGCGACCACCGAGGCGACCGACGCCTCGCAGAGCGCCTCTTCGACAGCGCTTTCCACCCTGCGCTCAAACGCCTCCTCGGAGGCGAAGATCCATGCGGCCGCCCCGTTCTCCGTTATGCGGACGATGTCCTCGCTCGCCGCCTTCTTGACCTTGGCCTGCTGCTTGGTGAGAGCCGTGATGGGAAAGATCGCCTCCATAGCCGCTCCTTGTCAATGGAATAGCCAGATTATTCTCTGACTATAACATGAAGGAAAGGGGTGCGACATCCCAAGCAGAGCACCTCCCGGACGTAGCAGATCAGGGAGCGAGCGCATTGAGAGGCACCACATACACCCCGTCTTCTCGGTAGTAGCTGTAGTCGCCCGTCGCCGTGAGAATCATAAGGAACGAGGGCGACCCGACTTTGCCGACGTCTATCTTCTTCTGGAGGGCAAGCAGACTCTTCGCGCCCTCGTTGACGAGCGTGTCTCCTCCCAACTTGACCTCCACAAGACCGTAGCGGCCGTCTCTCAGATGAACGACTGCATCAGCCTCAAGCCCCGAGCGATCCCGATAGTGGTAGACGTCACCGCCGAGAACGTCTGCGTACGCACGAAGATCCCGAACGCACATGCTCTCGAACAGAAGTCCGAACGTGTTGAGGTCAGCCATCAAGTCTCCCGGCCCAACGGAGAGCGCGGCGGCCGCGATGGACGGATCGACGAAGTGCCTCGTAGGAGCGGTGCGAATCGCTGTTCTCGACCGCAGGTTGGGATTCCACGCAAGCAAGTCCTCGATGACGAATATCTGGCCGAGCGCCTTGACGTAGTCGCGGATCGTGCTCTCGCTCGCCGCGACACCCTGCGCATTGACGTCCGCCAGCATCTCGGTCACTTTCCCCTGGGACGCTGACATCCGCGCGTAGGATCGCAGCAGGGCGCGAGCGATGCGCGGGTCGCGCTCTTTCTTGTCCACGCGGGAGATGTCGGAGTTCACCACTCCGTCCAGGTAGTCCGGAGCCTGCAGGAGCGCCGTCTCTGCATTGAGACCGGCGGCTTTGGGCCATCCGCCGCGACAGAGAAGGAATGCCATGTGCTCAAGCGAGGATTCGACGCGCACAATGGGAACCCGTTCTCCCCCGAAGAGCTTTTCCAGCGAGACGGCGCCCGTCGAATCACGGGATTCGACGAGACTCATCGGCCGCATTTTCAAGCGGGCGATTCGCCCCGTTCCCGTATGACTTATTGAGCTCGTGTCGGCTGGAACCGCAGAGCCCGTCAGGATGAATTGGCCGAAGTCGTCTCGCTGATCAACCTCAAAGCGCACCGCATCCCAGAGCTGAGGGGCGAGCTGCCATTCGTCGATGAGTCGAGGAACTTCTCCCTTCAGAAGTTCCCGCGGCGCAATTTCGGCTAGGCGCAGGTTCTGCGTCTTCGTTCGGGGATCTTGGAGATACACGACGCTTCGAGCAATTTGCTCAGCCGTCGTCGTCTTTCCGCACCATTTCGGTCCCTCAATCAGCACGGCACCTTTCGATTTGACGCGCTGCCGGAGAATCCCGTCGTAAACCCGGGGAAGGTATTCGCGCATGGCTGCTCCTGCTTCCGATAGGTTCGTCCTGCTGGCATTATGCTACTGATCTGCGATGATACTAGTTTTGGCAAATTCTTGCTACCAGTTTTGGCAAGATTTGGAAACTAGTTTTGACAACCCGTTTTCTCAAAGGTTGATTGCCATCTTTAGTGCCAAACACCAGGCCATTTGCTCCATTCTCTCACAGTCTCCGCATCTTGCCTCGTCTCTACGACAAGATGATGTAGCGAGCAAAGCCAACTCCTTGCCTCAGAAAGAGAGTCGTCTCCTTCATTCTCGAGAACTCAACGCCGATCGATGCAGAAAGACAGCCAAAAGGTGCACAACCGCTGGTGCTATCCCGCGTAGCGCGAATGAAGCACCTTATGGCCTCCGCGGATTTCGGAGCAGCGGGTGGGCAAATTGCGTTTTTTTTGGCATCGGTGCAACATAATCGAGCCTTCATACGTATTCCTTCTAGACACGCGAGTGGGAAGGAGCGCATCATGAGCAAATGGCTCGAAGACTACATTAGGATGATGGAGTCAACGAAGGTTCCCGAGGGCCTTGCCGAGAGAGTTCTGGAGAAGGCATTTGGCTGCGAACAGCTGGAGCCTGGAAAGCGATACCCGGAGCCGGACAACATCTACAACCTCCATCTGGTCGATCGCACGTGAGCATGCTGACATCGGCGTGAGGCCCTCCTCTTGGCCTTAAGGGCATGATCGCTACGTCCGCATTTGAGTCCTTCGCAAATGCGGACATGCCGCGTTGTCACCCCACCATGACGCCCTCCTTCGCTCGTCACAGCAAATTCGACTCATGGCACGTATTCGCTTCAAAGGAGCGTTGATTGAGCTTGTTCAACAGAAAGAGCGCCTATGACGTTGACGTCAACGAGGCCATCGACGCCTGGGGCGACACCGTCATGAGGGTCGCCCAACGCCTCACGGGAAACACAGCCGATGCCGAGGACGTATTCCAAACCGTGTTCATGAGGCTCTTGAGGTCGAAGGTTCGCATAGAAAGCGACGAGCACTTGAAGGCCTGGCTCATAAGGGTCACCGTCAACTGCTGCTATGATGTGCTCCGTAAACGAAGGCCAACCGCGATCCTCGACGAGGAGAGCGCAATCACAAGAGACGAGGATCCACACCTGTCGAAGACGCCCCTTGAGAGCGCAATCGATGCGCTTGTGCCGCCGATCAGGAGAACCATCATACACCTCTACTACTACGAGAACTATTCGACAGAGGAGATAGCCTCGATCATCGGCGAGAAGCCAGCGACCGTGAGGTCGCATCTCCACAGGGCGCGAAAGGCGCTCCGAATATCGCTGGAAGGAGCAGGCGATGAATGAAGGCGAGTTCAGACGGGCCTACGCACGCATCGAGGAGAACGTGAGGGCAAGCGATGAGCTGAAGCGCAGGACGAGACAGGCTCTCGGACTGCCGAACAGGCCCGAAGCAAAGAATGATTCCCCGTCTGCTAGGAGAATGAACGCTCCGAGGCGAAGGCGCATCCCCCCACGAAAGCCCAGCGGCGGCGCAATCGTCCCCTCACCGGCATGGAGAACGGTTCTCGTCGCATGCTTGGCCATCATCGCAGGTGTGGGACTTCTATTCGGCGCTTGCATACCCGATAGGATAGGAGCAGCCCTCTCCGGAAATTCCTTCTCACTCGTCGCCTATGCGGAAGAGCCGTCGCGATCAGGAGACGATTCGGCGGGGATCGGACTTGAGAAGTTCTACCCTTCGCGCACCAGCGCGGGATACCTGTACGATGCGACAACTGACACGGTGAGTCGGGACGTGGTTGCCGTCAGCAGGTGTTATGTCTTCGACATGACCGTCATCGGCAGAAACGTGGACGCAGTGGAGTACTCGATAGAGGGCGAGGGGGTCTCCTATGGAAGTTGGAAGAGCGGTCAAGGGAGCGAGGGATCCCTCGCAGAGGAGTCGTCGAAGTCGTTCGCGATTCCGTTCAACGACGGCGAACCAGTCGTGAGGGAGATCAGGCTGGACTACGTGCTCGACGACGAGGAGAGAAGCAAATTCGATAGCCTCTACGAAACCGATGACGCGGACGGGATGGAGACACTACTCGCCTCCTGCGATGCCAAGCGGCTCGCAGGCGTCACCGTCATCGCCACCGCAACATTCTCCGACGGCACGTCACAGGCAAAATCCTACGGGTTCGATCCCGCCGAGGGCTTCGAGGACATGTACCGCGCCTGTCTGTCGCAACTGCCAGACTCGACCGACGCCGAGGCGTGGGCCTCCCTGTCAGGGGAGCCTTCGCTGTTTAATCTCGTGGAGAAAGTGCGCTAGGCTGCGGGACCGTCACGAGCGCAGGAGATCTTTGCGCGACGCGACTAGAACGCCCATGACAAAAAGGGCTGCGAAGAGCGCGGCCTGCAGCCAAAGGCCATGGCCAGCACCCGGCAGCCATGAGCCGTAGAACACCGAGCTCACGTAGAAGGGAAGTGAAAGGGGGTTCGTGACGCCATTCGGATCGACGTCCAAGCTCAGCAGTCGCGCTACCTCTATGAAGAACGCTTGAGGGCCATGAACAGCCGGAAGACCTAGCAAAACCAAGACGGCGAACGGCACGGCGGGACCGCCCAGCAGCAGCCTTCCGAACTGGAACGCAGTTCCGAACACGGCGAGAACGAGAATCGACAGCGCAGTAGCCTCGGCGATAACGGCAGCGGTATCCAAGGGCTCCACCGGCACCTGCCCGGTCACCGCAGCAAAGACCCCGTGGGGGCCAAAGTCTGCCGCCGAATCTCCCGAGAATACTGCAGCTGCCGCGCACGCCGACAGCACCGTCGCCACAGCGAAGACAAGCGCCCCTACGACTGCGTCCGCAACATCCTCGACCCACAGCTCACGCGCGCTCCCATGGCGAACAGCCCAACTTACCCCTTGGCGGTTGGAACTGGCGACCGTCAGCCATACCATGAGCGCAGCCGGTGCGACACACCACAGCAAGGGGATGCCCCTGTGCGACGAGAAAAGCCAGACAAGGCTGTCAAGGTAGCCGGGCCTGAGTCCGTTCGCCAAGAGATAGGTCGTCTGTTCCGCGCAGGAGACGAAGGCCGCGGACACCACCACGAAGATGCAGCATGCCATGACGACAGGAGCGGCCCTAAACGCGGGAGCAGCTGTCTTGACACAAGATCCGAGTTTCCCGATCATAGCTCCTCCTCTCACAGAGCCCGATCCTGCCCATCGATCATGTCCTTGCGTCCAAGCACCATCCCTCCCAAAATCACGGAAGTCACTCCGACGATCACGCACTCTGAAAGGGCCACGACCGCCTCCACGCCTCCCTGCTGTACGAAGGAGCTGCGCGCCATCATCGAGCAGTCCCCTATGAGCAACGGCGAACCGAAGTAAGCCGAAGCCGCAACGAACACGATCACGAAAGCGAATGCCATGAAGGGTCCAACGGCGAGAGAGAGGGCAACCTGCGCAAGCGATAGGGCAAGCGATAGGGCTATGGGCAGCAGCAGAAGCAGGACGATCTGGCCCGCATCCAGAGCTGGTAAGGGGAAGCCGAGTACCATGATCGACTCGACATCGCCCATGGCCCCAAACCCTCCAAAGGCGGCCGCAAGCAGAGCAACAACCGATTCTACAACGTAAAAGACGATCACCGTCGCAACAACCCACAGACACTTCGACAGCCACCACGAACGCCTACCACCAACCCTCATGAACACCTGGAAAGCCTGCCCGCCGAAATCTCGCACGGTGTAATGGCCGACGAGGACGGCGATGAGCACTTGCTGGATCAACCATCTGATAGGCAGCACAAATGGAACCTTGTCATCAATGTGGTAGTAGTCTGATCCCGCGAAGAAATACGCGAGCACGTCGACGAAGCCAAACCCGCCAGGAAGCCCGTCAGAGTCGGTCGCCCCTGCGTACCCCGATACAGCTTCGAGAGCCGCAAAGAACATCGCCGCGAGAGAGACGACGCAGGCAAAGGCCATGATTAGTTTTCCCCGGTTAGAAAAGAACCCCACGGAGAGGTCATAGCGACAAAGGTGAGCGAACACCCCAAGACCTGGGCCTACGCACCCCGCACGCACCCTCCTCACAGCGCCTCATAACAGCGGCACCACCACACCAGGGACGCTACCTCAAGAAGCGCGAGCATCCCGACTACGATCAGCACGACAGGGAGCTCGACGGCGTAAGGCTGCGCTGGGTTCAAGAGGTTTATCGGAGAATACCCTGCCGTGTCGCCTAATGCGAAGAAGGAGATGGCACACACCAGAAAAGGCGCTACGAGCACCATAAACCGGTTGGACACCAGATGTGAAAACACGAGACACGAGCACGCTACAAGGCCGCACACAGCAAAGCAGAGCAGCATGAAAAACGCAACGTAGAGCCAAGGAGATACATAGAAGAGGTCCCCCAGCATCGCGCTCGGCGAGACAAAAAACGTTCCGGCAGTGGGCTCAGGCTGCAGTATCGGCACGAGAAGCGCCGTGCCGAGCAGATTGACGAGCTGGGGTACAACGCCCACCGCCCCTGCCGTCAGAAACACGGCGAGCGTCTTCGACAGGAAGTACCGACCTGATCCTCCCCTGGTCACAACGTTCGCAGCATAGCCGCTTTTCACGTCGGTGTAAAAGCTGTCGGCATAAGGCAGGCAGACGATGAGGGGCAGCACGAAGAAGTACAGCACGGACCAGATGGAAAAAGGCGTAGCGCCCATCCACGAACCGAAGACGGAGTTTGGATAGGCTCCTTTGGATCCTACACGCCAGAACGCCCATTCCTCGCCCAAGCCGTACGGCACGACGACCGTGACAAGCTGCGCGATGGCAAGGGCGAAGCCCATGGCGAGAGCCATGACGAACAGGCTGTTTGCAAACGCCCTCCTCAGCTCTACCGAGACCATGCCGAATCTCCTTCTCCGCTGTCAACGTCCGGCGCTCCCAGATCAATTGAGTACTTGTCGGGATACAAGGCCAGCTCGAGAGAGTAGCTTCGCTGCTCAACTCTCTCCCAATCACCCCGGCTGTTCATCTGCGTGTCGTAAATCAGATAGACAAGGGTCCTTTCGACCTTCTCACCGGGCTCCAGCTCGACTATCGTAGAAGGATCATCGTTGATGCTCATGTACAAAGGCGCATACAACCCATTCATCCACGCGCTGGACTCAACGTGGTAGTCACGCACGTGCGCCCTTTCCACGTCGTTAGAAGTGTTGGCAATCTCCAAGTCGATCAAAAGCGCTCTCATGTCTGAAGCGGTTCCCTCCTCTATCGACGAGTCCGTATAACCCGGGACCATCTCCCTGATGCGCCCGTACCCCACTGACCGGAAGCTCAGCGCCCTCACCGTGATCGAGCCCCGAGCGACTTCCTCACCTGACGAGTTCTGGCCGGCATAGACCGCCTCGCTCCCAGCCGAGTAAACATAGCTATGCCGCTGGGGATAAGCTGAGTTCACCTGCTCGATCCTGAAGCCGCACAGAACGGCAATGGTGACACAGGCAGCCACCGCCATAATCGGAATCGCCCTCCTCATACGGCATCGCCCCCACAGTCCTCATGACCGACAATCCGCCCCTCTGCCATTAGGTATATCTCGTCAGAAAGGCCATCGAGCTCCTCGGCGTCATGGCAGGCGACCACAACCAAGGCGCCGCGTTCCTTCTGCCGAGCAACGATTCGCTGCACCATCTCGACGCCAGCGGGGTCGAGCGCGTTGATGGGCTCGTCGAGCAACAGCAAGTCAGGGTTCTCCATGACGGCACACGCAATGCCGAGACGCTGCTTCATGCCCAGGCTGTATTTCCTGAAAGCGCGTTTGTCCCGCGGATCGAGCCCCACTTCCTCAAGAACCAGCTCAATTTCCTCGTCGCCCACCTCGTCGCGTATGCCCGCGAGGTACTTCAAGTTGCGGAAGCCCGTGTACTTCCCCACAAACGCGGGGTTCTCTATCATGATACCCACGCTCGGGGGAAACTCGCCCCGGCCAAGGATTCTCCCATCGATAGCAATCTCTCCCGCCGTGGGAAAAATGAGTCCTGCCATTGCCCGCATGAGCATGGTCTTGCCTGATCCGTTCTTCCCGCGCAAACCGTATACGCGTCCTCCCTCGAGGGAGAGGTTGATGTCGTCGAGGACGGTTGTCCCCCTAATGACCTTGACGAGTCCTCTGACTTCCAGCTTCATGACGCTCTCCCTACTCTCGAATCTGCCCAGCAACATCGAACGCCTTGAGGCCGACGAAGCCCTCCTCGCCGTTCGCGCCCCCCGGATCAACCAAGTATGCGAGCCTCTCGTCATCGATCGCGTCATCTGGCAGGACGTAGAGGAGCTTTATCTCGATCGTCGCACCAGCCTCGATGTCAACGATCCAGTACAGTTTCAAATTACCTCCCTCCCATGCGTCATGCCAGAGAGGGTCGTTCGTCCCGACATTGGACACCGTGCCGGCTTCGTCGACTTCGATGAACCGACCTTGGCTCACATCGTAAGAAACTGTTGCGCTACCTGTGTTCGACACCGCCAACTCCACGACGACGTATGAATACCCCGATGGCAGCGAGCCTTCGGGCCCGGGCGCGAAACCGAGCTGTTCTTCCATAGCTTCCGAAGACGACTCGTCAAACGCACCGCCTTTGAAGTCAGAAACGCTCACTCCTTCGGGAGGCGACGTCATCCTCATGATCGATGGATAGCCGACAGACACCTCCTCGCCCTTCGGCTGATCCTTGCCTCCGGCAATAATTCCCCCCGCCTCAATAGTCTCCCCGGGGCCGTACAGCCCCGCGCTGTCGAGCGTAGACGCCTTGGGAGCGAAAGGCTCTTCCGAATCTTGACTTGAAGGAGAAGCACAGGCTCCGAGGGCGAGCGACGCGATCCCGAGAACAAGCGCGATCACTGCCTTCCTTAAAAATGTTCTTGGCATGTCCCCCACATCTTTTCTCATCATCAGCATGGCAAGCGCGCTGGCCTCTCGAAGGTTGCGCGCCTTTTTGTAGATGCGGGCCTTAGGTCTCCGTATTCCTATCAATAAATTCCACGGTTGCCCTATGCAGAGGATCGGCGACGTTTTTTCAAACCTACCGCCATCCCCGGACTAAAGGCTACAACCAGAGAGGCTAGATGCTGTCAGGGCTCCAGAAGCCGTTGGCATACACGTAAGCAGGACCGTCGATCCACAGCGTGGCCCACGAGTATCCTCTCTCCTTAACGTTGTTCAGCATATAATCAGCCTTGTTGATCCACCAAGCGTACTTCGGGCTCACGAAGTTAACCGTTCCACCATTGGTAGCCTGGGCGCCGATCTGTGCATTGTGATTTCCGCTGGCACCACGACAGTTGTTCCATGATGAAGTGTAGTCCTCTTTGTACTCGGAAGGTGTCCACGTGTAACCATGCCCGCTCGAACTGACAGCGTAGTACTTGTCCTGCCAGTTGCCAGCAAAAGCGGCACCAGCTGCGCTCATCGCCATTGCGACTGCAAAAAGTCCGCACAGGGCGAACGAGAACACCTTCTTCAGTTTAACTGTGCTCTCCATTGCAAACCTCCTTTCGCAGAGACCCGAGACCCGCCATCGAGGAGCATTACTCCCCTATGAGATCCTATTGCCTATCTCCAGGTTTCCTGCTTAGAAATAGTCGCGTTGCGCCAATCGGCGAGTGGCTCTCCAATTGGCGCAACGTTTTCTCAAATATCTGGCATTAGGATGACTTGGGCATCGTGTCGAGCGTGCTCATGCTTCGAGCCTCTACAAGGTTATCCCCTTCACCATGTTCATTGCCGTCATCTCCGCGATCCTTGCATGCGTATTCGCTAGAGCGCGAGGCGATAGATGGCGCGGGCGTCGTCGGCGGTGAGCTTCTTGAAGCTGCCGAAGACCTCGCCCTTGTTGGCGCGCAACGTGGGGAGCATCTTCTCGAGCGCGCCGTCGAGTTCCTCCTCGCCGATGCCGAGCTCCTCAAGCGTGGTGGGCATGCCGAGCGACGCGAAGAACGCGCGCGTCTCGTCGATGGCCGACAGCGCGTCAGCCTCTGCGTCCCCCGTCGGGGACAGGCCGAACACCTCGCGCCCGTAGAAGGCGAAGCGCGCGGGGTTCGCGTCGTAGACGTACTCCATCCACGCGGGGAACATCACCGCGAGGCCCGCGCCGTGCGTGATGGAGGTGTCGAAGGCCGACAGCTCGTGCTCAAGCGCGTGGGTGGCCCAGTCCTCGTGGCGGCCGACGCCGGCGAGGCCCTGGTGGCAGAGCATGCCCGCCCACATGACGTTGGCACGCGCGTCGTAGCTCTCGGGGTCGGCGAGCACGCGCGGCGCCTCAGCGCGCACGGTCCTCATGAGCGAGAGGTTGAGGTTGTCCGTCACCGGCACCGCGCCCACGTCGTCGAAGAAGCGCTCGAGCAGGTGGCAGAACATGTCGGTGAGACCCGCGGCCGTCTGGAACGCCGGCAGCGTGAAGGTGAGCTCCGGGTTCATGAACGCCAGGCGCGGGCGCTGGCGGTCGTTGCCGCCCCCATGCCGACGTCACGAGATGGCGCCTGCGTTTCTTCCTATGTTATCGACAAGCCGCCGGGCGTTTCCCGGCGGCGGCTTTAGTATACTGGCTCATATCCCCTTCTCGAAAGGAACCTGCATGCAGACCAATCACTCCAAAGTCATCAAGGGCTTGAGCATCGCCGTCATCGTCTTCTCCGCCATCAGCCTCATCGGCTGCGTGATAGGCTTGCTCGCGCTCGGCGCAGGCGGAGCCTTCGTCAACGAGCACAGCTCCGAGATCTTCGGCTACTCGCTCGGCCACGTTGACCACGCGATGCCCGCCCACGGGTACGACGCCTACCATGACGGGTACCTCGACGAGCGCTTCGACGAGAGAGAGCTCATGGGCTGGACGAACTTCGGCCTGATCATGGGCGCCGTGACGCTGGTCTGGGGAATCCTGTGCGCCGCGGTGACGCTGGCAGCCGGCATCATCGGCCTGCGCGGCGCGGACGTGCGCGAGAAGCTCGGGCGCGTGTTCGGCTGGGGCATCGCCGGCGCCGTGGCGGCGCTGCTCAGCGGCCGCTTCATCACGTGCGTGCTGATGGTGATCGCCGCCATCTACGCCAACAAGGCCAAGAACGCGCCGGCGGAATACGGCGCCGCCCAGGGATACGCCGCGCCAGGCGCCATGCCGGGGTACGGCGCGCCTACCGGGTACCCGGCGCCGGGATACGGCGCGCCCGAGTACGGCCAGCCCCAGCCTGCGCAGCCCTACGCGCAGCCCGCGCCGCAGCCGACGAGCTACCAGCAAGCCTACGGCGTCCCGCAGCCCGTCGCGCAGCCTGCTGCGCAGCCCTACGCGCAGCCTGTCGCACAGCCGCAGCCCGCGCCCGCGATCATCCCGCAGCCTGCCGAGCAGCCCGCTGCCGAGCCCGCGCCCCAGAACCCCGGCGAAGGCTCCGACAAGTCCTAGCCTCGTTCGCCTGCGTCGCGCGCGATTTTCGCCCGAGAGCCCTGACGACAGAGAAGCCCATCGCGATATGCGGTGGGCTTCTCTGCATTGTCGCTTCGCCGCACATCAGCTCAAGCTGGCTGTTTTGAGCTTCCGCTGCAGCCCCGCTCCCTATCCGAGGGACACGTCAAGGACCATCATGAGGAGGAAGCCGGCCATCACGGCGAGGGTCCCGGCGCTCGCCCGCAGGCCGGCTCCCTCGCGCTCGCCCAGGTGGGACTCGGGGATGAGCTCCTCCACCACCACGTACATCATCGCGCCCGCCGACGCGGCGAGCATCCACGGCATGAACGGCATGACCAGACCCGCGAACAGCACCACGCCCACGCCGAACGCCGGCTCGGCCACGCCCGAGAGCGCTCCCATCAGGAAGGCGCGCGGGGCGCTCATGCCCTCCTGCAGAAGCGGCAGCGCCACCGCCGCGCCCTCGGGCACGTTCTGGATGCCGATGCCGACGGCGAGCGCCGTGGCCATGCCGAACGTCGCCGCGTCGCCCGTGAGACCCGCCATGGCGAACAGCAGGCCCACGCTCATGCCCTCGGGGATGTTGTGCAGCGTGACAGCCGTGAACAGAAGCGTCGGCCTCCCCCACTTCGAGGGCCGGCCCTCGGGTGACGCGGCGCCCGGATGCAGGTGCGGCAGCGCCGCGTGCAGCACCATGAGGAACGCCACGCCGATCACGAAGCCGCCTGCGGCGGGCACCCAGCTCATGGCCTCGCCGCCCGTCTCGGCGGCCTGCTCGATGGCGGGGATGAGCAGCGACCACACCGAGGCCGCGATCATGATGCCCGCGGCGAACCCCAGGAACACGCGCTGCGCCATCGCGCTCGTGCGCCCGCGCATCAGAAACACCGTCGACGCGCCGAGCGCCGTCATCAGGAACGTGAACCCCGTTCCGCATGCCGCCCACAAAAGCGCCTGCTCCATGCTCGCACCTCCCGCGTCCTTCGCGCATCCGCGCCGCCAGCCGCCGCGCATCGCCCCAGCAGCCGCGTGCCGCGCTTCGCACCTCCGACCAACACGCACCGCGCTTCGCGCCGCCGGCCGCCACGAGCCGCGCCGCACGCCGCCGCGCAGCCTTCCTCAACGCCCCATCATACCGAAAAGGCCGGGCGAGCCCGGCCTTTCGTCACGCGCCTGTCAAGCGCCGAAGCGCCGCGGCATCGCGGCCCTCGCAGCTCTCGCAGCCTACTCGCCCGCGAGCGGCGAGGGGACGGAGTAGACGCGGGCCGCGTACTCCTGGTTGAGCTCGTAGAGGGAGCGGGAGTCGTTGCCGAACAGCTTCATCTTGTCGATCATGTCGCGCGCGGTGTCCTCCTCCTCCAGCTGCTCGTCGATGAACCAGCCGAGGAACTTCTGCGTGCGGTAGTCGTTCGCCTCGACGGCGGCGGCGTAGATGCCGTTGATGAGCGAGGTCACGTACTCCTCGTGCTCGAGGCCCGCCTCAAGCGGCTCGAGGTGGTTGGAGAACGTCTTGTCGGGCTGGTCGATGGCGAGCAGCTTCACGCTCTCGCCGTTCTCGATCAGGTACTTGCGGAAGATGAGGGCATGGTCGCGCTCCTCCTGCGCCTGGATCATGTACCAGTTGGCGTAGCCGTCGAGGCCCTCGTCCTCGTAGTAGTCAGCGAAGGACAGGTAGAGGTAAGCCGAGTACAGCTCCTTGTTGATCTGGTCGTTGATAAGCTCGTAGACACGTGCGTCCATGGGGATGTTCCTCCTTGATCATGCAGCTCATGGTTTGCGTACGCGCCCATCATAGCGCCGCCGTGCTGCGAACGGGAGGACTATTCCCCCCTGCCGCAAAGAAAGCAGATCTGGGGAGGGGCCGCGCGAGCGCAACGCGCCACGTCACAAGCCTTGCGCGCACCCAAGACGCGCGCAAGGCTTGTGGAGTTTTGCCGCCGCGCCGGGGCCCTCTCACTTTAGCAACTAAAATACCCTTCGAGAAACGACCGCCCCGCAGCCGCGCCCGCCGGAACACGTGACGCATGTCACTTCCGCGTCGCGCCGACATGCGGGACAATAGCGCTACGAACGAAAGGCGCGCGCATGCTTCAGCTTCAGCACATCCACAAGGAGTACACCACCGGCGACTTCACGCAGGTCGCCCTCGACGACGTGTCCGTCTCCTTCCGCGACAACGAGTTCGTGGCGATTCTCGGCCCCTCGGGCTCGGGCAAGACCACCATGCTCAACATCGTGGGCGGGCTCGACCACTACGACACCGGCGACCTCATCATCGACGGCATCTCCACCAAGCAGTACAAGGACCGCGACTGGGACACCTTCCGCAACAACCGCGTGGGGTTCGTCTTCCAGAGCTACAACCTCATCCCGCACCAGACCATCCTGGCCAACGTCGAGCTCGCGCTCACGCTGTCGGGCGTGTCGCGCGACGAGCGGCGCGAGCGCGCCCGCGTCGCGCTCGCCCAGGTGGGGCTCGCCGACCACGTGAACAAGAAGCCCTCGCAGCTCTCCGGCGGGCAGATGCAGCGCGTGGCCATCGCGCGCGCCCTCATCAACGACCCCGAGATCCTGCTCGCCGACGAGCCCACGGGCGCCCTCGACTCCAAGACCAGCGTCCAGATCATGGACCTCTTGACCGAGATCGCGCGCGACCGCCTCGTGGTCATGGTCACGCACAACCCCGAGCTCGCCGAGCAGTACGCCACGCGCATCGTGAACCTGGCCGACGGCGTCATCGTGAGCGACTCCGACCCCTTCGAGCCGGGCCCCGAGGACATGCGCCTGTCGAGCAAGCAGGTGCGCCGCACCTCGATGAGCTTCCTCACGGCGCTGTCGCTGTCGTTCAACAACCTCATGACGAAGAAGGGCCGCACCATCATGACGGCCTTCGCCGGCTCCATCGGCATCATCGGCATCGCGGCCATCCTCGCCCTGGCCAACGGCGTGAACAACTACATCAAGTCGGTCGAGGAGGAGACGCTGTCGGTGTACCCGCTGCAGATCATGTCCACCGGCCTCGACATGACGTCGATGATGGTGTCGAACATGGCCGGCGGCGATGACGGCGCGGGCGCAGAAGGCGAAGGCGGCGCGGACGAGGGCGCGAGCGCCGGCGAAGGCGCGGCCGCGGATGGCGGGAGCGCGGACGGCTCCATCGGCGAGACGCCCATGATCACGCGCATGCTCTCGAGCATCGCGAGCAACGACCTGGCCTCGCTCAAGTCCTACCTCGACAGCGGGGAGAGCGGCATCGAGCAGCACACGAGCTCCATCGACTACGGCTACAACGTCACCCCGCAGATCTTCGACGCCGACACCTCGAGCGGCGTGCGGCAGGTGAACCCCGACACGTCGTTCTCGTCGATGGGCATGGGGTCGTCGGCCTACGCGGGCAACAGCCTGATGTCGATGTCCATGTCAACCGACATGTTCGCCGAGATGATGGGCAACTCCTCCATCGTGGAGGGGCAGTACGACGTCGTGGCCGGCCACTGGCCCGAGCGCTACAACGAGTGCGTGCTCGTGCTCACGGCGAACGGCAACATCAGTGACTTTCTGTCCTACGTGCTCGGCCTGCGCGACCCCGAGGAGCTCAAGGGCATGGTGGACCAGTTCATGAACGAGGAGGAGGTCGTGGTCGACCTCGAGGACATCGACATCACCTACGACGACATCCTCGCCATGCGCTTCAAGCTGGTGAACGCCGCCGACTTCTACCGCTATGACGCCGACTACGACGTGTGGGTGGACAAGTCCGATGACGACGCCTTCATGACCGAGCTCGTGAACGGCGGCGAGGACCTCGTGATCTCGGGCATCGTGCAGCCGCGGCCCGAGGCCACGGCCACCGCGCTCTCCTCGGGCATCTTCTACACGCCCGAGCTCACGCGCCATCTGATCGAGCAGGCCGCCGCGACGCAGATCGTCCAAGACCAGCTGGCCGACCCCGACGTCGACGTGTTCAACGGCAAGACCTTCGCCGAGGAGGAGGAAGGCGAGGGCGAGTCGGGCTTCGACATGAACTCCATGTTCAGCGTCGACGAGTCCGCGCTGCAGTCGGCCTTCCGCATCGACGAGAGCAAGCTCTCCGCCGGCATGTCGGACATGTCGCTCGACCTGTCCGGCGTGAGCATCGACCCCACGTCGCTGCCGCCCTTCGACACGTCGAGCATCAAGATCGATCCGAGCGCGGGGCTTGACCTGAGCAACCTGAAGCTCGACCTCAGCGGGCTTGACCTCAAGGTCAACAGCGACGCGGTGAAGGTCGACACGGCGAAGCTGTCGGCCTCCTTGGGCAAGGTCATGCAAGGGTTCATGTCATGGATTGCCGCGAACAAAGATCAGTACCACGGCGACTACGAGACCGCCCTGAGCGACTACCTGGCCACGCAGCAAGACGTCATACAGGCCGCCGTCGCGGGCAGCATCGATCTGTCCGGCCTGCAGGCCGACCTGGCCGCCCAGCTGCAGACCCAGCTGCAGGACCTGGTCAGCGCGCAGCTGCAGGCCCAGCTCGTCCCCGCGATCCAGCAGGCCATCACCACCCAGCTGCAGGCGCAGCTGCAGACGGCCGTCCAGGCGTACCTGCAGAACGCCATGACCGTGATGATGACCAGCATGGCCAGCACGCTCGAGCAGCAGGTCGGCACAGCCATGGAGCGCTCCATGGCGCAGCTCTCGGCCAACATGGCCACCGCCATGAGCATCGACGCCGACGCGTTCGCCAACGCGTTCCAGCTCAACCTCAGCGAGGAGGAGCTCACCGAGCTCATCATGTCGACGATGACCACCGAGGAGCACTCCTTCGACAACAACCTGGCGAAGCTGGGGTACGCGAACCTCGACAAGCCGAGCAGCATCGACATCTACCCCGTTGACTTCGAGAGCAAGCAGGAGATCATCAGCATCCTCGACGCGTACAACGACCGCATGAAGGCCGAGGGGGCCGAGGACAAGGCGATCACCTACACCGACATCGTGGGCACGCTCATGAACTCGGTGACCACGATCATCGACATGATCAGCTACGTGCTCATCGCGTTCGTGGCCATCTCGCTCGTGGTGAGCTCCATCATGATCGGCGTCATCACCTACATCAGCGTGCTCGAGCGCAAGAAGGAGATCGGCATCCTGCGCGCCATCGGCGCGAGCAAGGGCGACATCTCGCGCGTGTTCAACGCCGAGACGATCATCGAGGGCTTGGTGTCAGGCCTGCTCGGCGTGGGAATCACCGCGCTGGGGTGCATCCCCGCGAGCGCCATCGTGCTCGCGCTGTTCGACGTGCCCGACGTGGCGCAGCTGCCTTGGCAGGCCGCCGCGGTGCTCGTGCTGATCAGCGTCTTCCTCACCTTCGTCGCCGGCCTTCTGCCCTCGCGCAGCGCCAGCCGCAAGGACCCGGTGGAGGCCCTGCGAAGCGAGTAGCAACAACCTTGTGACAAGCGTTGTCTTCCCCTTCGCGACGTGTAGAATAAGAGCTTGCGCTAACATCAAGAATCGCTGGGGGGATTGCCTTCGCCATGAGCTCGAAGTCACGCTACATACCCGCCCTCGACGGCCTGCGCGCGCTGGCCGTCGCGGCGGTGCTGCTGTACCACATGGACGCGGCTTTCCTGCCGAGCGGGCTTCTGGGCGTCACCATCTTCTTCGTGCTCTCGGGCTACCTCATCACGGGGCTGCTCATCCGCGAGTGGGGCGAGAGCAAGACCATCAACCTGCCGCGGTTCTGGCTGCGCCGCGTGAGGCGCCTGTTCCCCGCCATCGCGTTCGTGCTGGCGGGCACCGCCGTGCTCACGGCCGTGTTCGCGCCCGACATGCTCACCAAGCTGCGGAACGACCTGGTCGCAGCTCTGCTCTGGTTCACCAACTGGTGGTACGTCTTCCAGGACCTCAGCTACTTCGAGGCCATGGGGGCGCCCTCCCCCGTCACGCACTTCTGGTCGCTGGCCATCGAGGAGCAGTTCTACCTCATCTGGCCGCCCGTGCTGCTGCTTCTGTTCCGCCACCGCGTGAGGAAGAAGAGCATCCAGCGCGGCATCCTGGCGGCATGCGCCGTCTCGGCGCTGCTGATGTGCGTGCTCTACGATCCTCAGGGCGACCCGAGCCGCGTGTACTACGGCACCGACACGCGTGCGTTCTCCCTGCTCATAGGTGCATGGCTGGCGTTTGAGTTCCCCGCGGCGCGCGTGTGCGGGCGCGGGCGGCGAGCGCTCGGCGCCTCGCAGCGCAAGCTCGTCGGCGCGCTAGGCGCAGCGGCGCTCGCGGGCATCCTCGCCATGATGGCCTTCGTCAGCGGCTACTCGCCGTTTTTGTACTACGGCGGCATCCTCGTCCTGTCGCTGCTCACCGGCGTGCTCATCCTGGCGCTCGTGGACCCGGCCAACCTGGTGGCGCGCTTCTTCGCGCTGCGCCCGCTCGTGTGGGTGGGCAAGCTCTCCTACAGCATCTACCTGTGGCACTACCCGCTGCTCCTGCTCATGAACCCGCAGAACTTCACGGGCACCACGCCGTGGTACGCCTATTTGGGGCAAGTCGCGGTGATCGTGGCGGTCTCGGCGTTCTCGTACTACTTCGTCGAGACGCCCATCCGCCACGGCGCCATCGGGCGCGTGGTGAAGGAGGTGCGCGCGGGCGAGGTCACGTGGGTCGAGAGCCTAAAGGAGCACGCCCTGCAGGCGGGTCCTGCCGCGGCGCTCCTGCTGGCCGCCGTGACGTGCTGCGTCGTGGTGCCGCCGACCGCCACGCAGACGGGCGGCTACCTCATGGAGGAGGGCGTCGACCCCACCCAGGCGCAGCTGGGCGACGGCGGCGAGGAAGGGGCAGGCGCCGACGCCGGGGCGGAGGAGGAGCCCTTGACCGTCGAGCAGATGCTCGCCGAGACGCCCGGCGAGACGCCCGAGGAGAAGGCGCACAACACGAGCTTCCTCATGATCGGCGACTCGGTGAGCCGCGCGCTGGCTGACGACGGCGGCTACGGGTACTTCGGCGAGGCGTTCCCGAACGCCACGCTCGACGCCGTCATCAGCCGCCACGCCAGCGCCGTGCCCGAGGTCTACCAGCAGCACGTCGACGCGGGCTGGGACGGGCCGGTGGTGGTATTCAGCATCGGGACGAACGGCGTCACCACGTCTGAGCAAATCGCGGAGATGATCGACGCGGTGCCCGCCGACAAGCGGGTGTTCCTCGTGAACATCCGCACGCCCCAGCCGCTCGAGGCCGACAACAACGCCCTGCTCGCGCAAGCCGCTGCCGAGCGCGACAACGTCGAGCTCGTCGACTGGTACGCGGCGAGCGCCAACCACGACGAGTACTTCGACGGGGACGGCACCCACCTCACCGGCAAGAAAGGCTGCGAAGCCTACCTCGCCTTGCTCACCAGCGCGCTCGCAGGGCTGTACGAGGAGTAGGGGCAGGGCGCGGGCGCGGGTCAGCGGGGACGCCGCCCTCGGCGCCCCTCGGCGCTACTCACCGAAGTCGAACATGGCGGTGGTGAGGTAGCGCTCGCCGGTATCGGGGAGGATCACCACGATGGTCTTGCCCGCGTTCTCGGGGCGCCGCGCCAGCTTGGCGGCGGCGGCCACGGCCGCGCCCGAGGAGATGCCCACGAGCAGGCCGTCATGGGCGGCGAGCTCGCGGCCGGCGGCGAAGGCCTCCTCGTTCTCGATGGCGATGACCTCGTCGTAGACGTCCGTGTCGAGCGTCTCGGGCACGAAGCCCGCGCCGATCCCCTGGATGCCGTGCGCGCCCGCGCGCCCCTCGGAGAGCACCGGCGAGCCCGCCGGCTCCACGGCCACCACTCGGACGGCGGGGTTCTGCGCCTTCAGGTAGCGGCCCGTGCCGCTGACGGTGCCGCCCGTGCCCACGCCCGCGACCAGGATGTCCACCTTGCCCTCGGTGCCTTCCCAGATCTCGGGGCCCGTGGTGGCCTCGTGCGCGACGGGGTTCGCCGGGTTCGTGAACTGCGACGGAATGAACGAGTTGGGGATCTCCGCGGCCAGCTCCTCGGCGCGCGCGATGGCGCCCTTCATGCCCTGGGCGCCGTCGGTGAGCACGAGCTCGGCGCCGTACGCCTGCATGAGGCGCCGGCGCTCGACCGACATGGTCTCGGGCATGGTGATGATGATGCGGTTGCCGCGCATGGCCGCGAGGGCGCACAGGCCGATGCCGGTGTTGCCCGAGGTGGGCTCGATGAGCACGGTGTCGCCGTCGATCTTGCCGGCGGCCACGGCCTCGTCGATCATGGCCTTCGCGATGCGGTCCTTCACCGAGCCGGCGGGGTTGAAGTACTCCACCTTGCCCACGATGGTGGCGGCCAGGTCGTTGTTCTTCTCGAAGTTGGTGAGCTCGACGAGCGGCGTGCGGCCGATGAGCTCGGCCACGTTGCGGTAAACGGTCATGGATGCATCCTCCCTCTTTCGTGATGCGTTCATTCTAATCGGAATCCGGCGCGAAAGCCCGCGCGAAGATGCGCCCATCTCCGCTGCACTATGCTAAAGTCTAGTTATTAAGTGGGCTTTGTCAACCTCTTTCCGCTGGTGACGTCCGAGCCCGCTGCCGCCGCCCCAAACGAGCGGCGCCCCGCAGCCGAAGCTGCGGGGCGCCTGACAAGGAGAGAGGGAGCCGTTTCGCGAAAGCCGCGAGGGCTAGGGCCGCAGGTGCCGGGCGAGAGCCACGGGAGCCGGAGCCGCGGGAGTTAGATCCCAAGGCCCAAGCTCCCAGGAGCGAGAGCCGCGGGAGTTAGAGCCACGGCACCGTCATCGTCACGGGCAGGGCCGCCACCAGCACGAGCAGGCGCAGGACGAAGCCGCCCACCAGCACGCCGGCATCGGAGGCGAAGCTGATCCAGTGCGCGCGACGCGACTCCTCGAACTCGCGCGGGCTGAAGAACAAGAGCCACGTCTCCAGCGCCGTGGGCCCCACGAGCCCCACCAGCACGAACAAGAACCAGAACGCCAGCACGTAGTCGCCGGCCACCAGCTGCATGACCGAGTTCCAACCCGCGACCGACGCCGCGTTGGCCGTGATGAACAGCAGGCTCGCCACCAGCACGAGCTCGATGATCGGCAGGCAGAAGTGGAACTTCTTCAGCACGCCCACGCGGTTGAACTCCTCGGGGTGCTTGACGATGGCGACCACCAGCACCGCCGCCATGCCGGTCGACACGGCCGACACCAGGAACAGGATGGGAAGCATCGCGTTGTTCCACAAGGGGAACGTCTTGCACACGCCGAGCAGGCAGCCCGTGTACACCGCCACGCACAGGCCGAGCACCGCGCCCGCCAGGTCGAGCGGGAACGGCACGCGCCGCCGCGTCAGGTCGAGCGCCGCCACCACGAGCGACACCACCATGAAGGCGCCGAGGAACACCACGCCCCAGGTCATGACCGACCCGAAGTTGGTGAGCAGCAGCGCGAAGCGCAGCGGGTTCTGGAGGCCCGCCGTGGCGTCGAACATCAGCAGCACAAGGCCGATCATCACGACCACCGGGGCGATCACGCGCCCGATGCGAATCATGTTCACCGCCTCGGGATGGCGCCACCTCAAGAAGGTCGAGGTGATGAACGCGCCACCGCCCAATCCCGCCAGAAACAGGTAACACGCGATAATGACATCCCAGATAGGTTCGAACGTCATCTCAATCACCTCACGTAGAATACTTTGGTCTTGGTCAGGTCAGCCACGATGGGCACCGCGTGCGTCTCGGCGATGGCGCGGGAGATCTCGCTTCCGGGATCGTCCAAGTCGCCGAAGATGCGCGCGTCGGTGAGGCACGCGTCCACGCAGTTGCACGTCTGCGTGCCCGACTCGTGCGCGGCCACCACGCAGAAGCGGCACTTGTCCACCGCACCCGTCTCGGAGTTGCGCACGCGCACCTGGTAGGGGCACGCCGCCATGCAGTACAAACAGCCGATGCAGCGGCCCTGGTCGACGGCGACGATGCCGTCAGCCCCGATGTGCGCGGCACCCGTGGGGCACACGGCCGCGCACGGCGCGTCCTCGCAGTGCATGCACTGCAGCGGCACGTGCTCCACGGCCACGCTCGGGTAGACGCCCTCCTCGCGCTCCTCGAAGCGGATGAAGTTCTCGTCGGGAAGAAGGCCGTTGAGGCGCTGGCAGGCCACGCGGCAGGCGTAGCAGCCAATGCACTTCTTCGTGTCGATCAACATTCCATAGCGTGCCATCATGCACCTACTTTCTTAACCGTGACGAGCGCCTCCTGCGAGCAGATGCCGCCGTAGCCCGGCTCGATGCGGAAGGGCACGAAGTCCATCTGGCGCAGGCCCACGCCGTACGCCGTGCGCTGCTCGGGCGAGGAGCAGCCGTAGTGGCTCGGCATGAACAGGGTCGTGGGGTTCACGCGCTGCGTCACCTTGACGCGCCCGCGCCCCTCGTGGCACTCGTTGGACACGATCACCTCGTCGCCGTCGGCGATGCCCAGGCGCTGCGCCACGTCGGCGGAGAGCCACACGCGGTCGAGGTCGTAGTCCTTCGTGATCTGCATGAGGTCGGCGACGTTGGTCGTCTGGGTGTGGCTCATGTGCGCCTGCTTGCCGCCGACCAGGCGCAGCGTGCCCGCCGCCCCGTCGGGCATGACCGCGGGCTCCACCCACACCGGGTACGGCGACAGCCCCGCCGCCGCGCACGCCTCGCTCGTGAACTGGATCTTGCCCGTGGGCGTCTTCCACTTCGGCGTGTTGCCGTACTCGAACGCCGCCTCGGGGAACGACGCCGTGCCGCCCGCCTGGCGCAGCGTCTCGAGCGACAGGCCCACCGTCTGAAGCTGCGCGTCGGCGAGCTCCTCCACCGTGAAGTCGAAGTACTCGCCCACGCCGCACGCGCGCGCCAGCTCGGAGAAGATCTCGTCGCAGCTGCGCGTCTCGGGGTGCACGCGCTCGAGCACCTTGTCGCGCAGCGTCACGCACGGCACCTTGCCGCCGATGAACTCGGGGAGCTCCAGGCGCTCGAGGTAGCTGCACTCGGGCAGCACGTAGTCGGCGAGCTGGGCGGTCTCGGACATCTGCACGTCCACGACCACCATGAGGTCGAGCCTGCCGAGCGCCTCGGCGAGGAACGCCGTGTTGGAGTAGCCCGCCGCCATGTTGGAGTTGTAGAAGAACATGCCCTTGATCACGCCCGCGTGCGCTTGCTGCGCCGCGTAGACGTTCGAGCCCATGCTCGAGAGCGAGAGCGGGTACTCCTTGGAGCCCAGGATCTTCGCCTCGACCTTCGGCACGCTCGGGAACTTCGCCTCGTCGAGCTTGCCCACCGAGACGCTCGGCGTGAAGAGCGCGCCGCCCTTCTGGTTCCAGCAGCCCAGGAGCGTGTTGAACAGGCACACCGCGCGCGCCGTCTCGCCGGAGTTCTCGTACGAGCAGCCGAACGCCCCGCGCCAGCTCGGCTCGATGGAGGCCGCGGGCGCCGCGTCGGCGAACTCGACGGCCAGCCGCTCGATGGTGCTGGCCGGGATGCCTGTGATGCTCTCCGCCCAGGCGGGCGTGCAGGCGGCAAGCGAGGCGGCCCACTCCTCGAAGCCCACCGCGTTCTTCGCCACGTACTCAGCGTAGTAGAGCCCGCGCGTCACCAGAACGTGCGACATGCCCAGCAGAAGCGCCAGGTCAGTGCCGGGGTTGATCGGCACCCACTCGTCGGCGAACGCGATGGTGTTGTTGCAGCGCGGGTCGACGAGCACGATGCGCGCGCCGCGCTCGTGCGCCTTCTGCAGCGCGGAGACGGAGCTCGGGCGGATGGCGTCGGCGTAGCTGCGGCCGATGAACATGGTCATCTTCGAGTTCGCCACGTCGGACGAGTAGTTCCCCGTGCCGATGACCTGCGTAAACCCTGCCTCCTTCGACAGGTTGCACGCCGCGCCGTGCGTGTACACGTTCGCGCTGCCGAGCGCGTTCATGAAGCGCTTGGTGTAGTACTTGCCGGACGGGCGCGGGTCCTGCACCATGGCGAGCGCCTCCGGGCCGGCCTCGTCGATGATGGCCTGGACCCTCTCGGCGATCTCGGCGTAAGCCTGGTCCCAGCTGATGGGCTCGAAGACGCCCTTCTCGTTCTTCTTGAGCGGCTCGGTCAGGCGGTCCTCAGAAGTGGCGATCTGCAGGTAGCCGTAGCCGCGCGCGCAGAGCTTGCCCTTCGCATAAGGGTGCCCCGCGTCGCCGATCACCTGGGCGATCTCGCCGTCCCTCACATACGCGGTGAAGCCGCACTTGCTCGAGCAGGCGTTGCACAGGGAGTGCGCCGTGGTCACCACGGGCCCGCCCCACGCGTGGGCGACCTCCGGGTCGAGCGCCGCGCCCGCCATGCCCGCCGCGCCGGCCGCGCCGAGCACGGCGGCGCCGGCCGCCAGCCCCGCGCCCGCTTCCAGGAGCCGGCCGCCAGCCCCGCGCCCGCTTCCAGGAAAGTCCGCCTCGTCAATGTTTTCTCTGACATGATCGGCTCCTTCCCCTACGCCTCCACGAGCGTCACGGTGCGCACGACGCCCTGGTCGATGATCTTCTGCGCGATGTCCTGCCAGTCGATGAACTGAATGGCGCCGTTGGGGCACTGCTCGGCGCAGCGGCCGCAGGAGATGCACTTGGTGGAGATGCCCGTCTCGGTGTCGACGCGCGGCATGTTCCACGGGCACGCCTGGGCGCACATGCCGCAGCCGACGCACGCCTCGCCGTCGACGATGCGCGCGCCGTAGTGCGGGTCAGCGTAGATGGCGTGCACGGGGCAGTAGTTCGCGCAGGCCGGGTCGGCGCACTGCTTGCAGTGCTCAACCGTGAACTGGCACGCGCCCCCGCCCGAGCCGAGCGAGCCCTCGCCCGTGCCGATGCCGGCGCCGTAGTTGTAGTTGTCCCACACGCGCACGCGCGCGATGTGCTGGCTGACGCGCCCGTCGTTCTTCAACGTGCACATCATCTCGCAGCGCTGGCAGCCGGAGCAGCGCGCGCGGTCGGTGACGATCATCTTGGTGGGCGTGGTGCGGATGTCGATGCGCCCGGAGGCGATCGACCGCTCGGTCACGCCCCATGACGCCAGCACGCCGCCCACGACCAGGCCCGCCACGCCGCAGCCGGCCATGGCCAGCACGCTGCGGCGCGTGAACGTCTTGGACTGGCCGGAGCCTGCGGGCTCGGCGGAGCCTGCGGGGCCGGCGGAATCGCCGCCAAGGCCGGCGGCGGAACCGCTGGCGTCGGCAGGCTGAGCCGTATCGTTGAGCCGCTCTTCCGGCTGGACGACGGCATTGTCTTCATACTTGTTCTCTGACATGCGTGATCTCCCCTCGTTTCTCAAAAAAGAACCCTGCCCGCGCCGAGACGCATCGCCCGCGCGCAGGCATGACGCAAAGGAGCTCTCATCGCAGCCCGTCACACAACGGGAGCGACCTTAGCCCAACCCGCGCGCGGCGCCATACCCTCTTTTGAGGGATTTTTCGCCCCCGTCAACGCCGCGTTACCTTCGCCTCCCAGCTGACCTCGCGTTTTCCCACATTACCCCCAAAGAGGGCATGCCGCTAAAAGCCGTTCGGGCATACTCTGCCCAAGCGCTCCGAATCGCTGCCCAGGGTCACACAACACCGGCAACCTGAAGAGATTTGGAGTAAACCATGGCTGACGCTAAACGCGACGCGAACAAGTCATATGGCTGGACGGGGAAGATCCTCCGCGTGAACCTGTCCACCGGCGCCATCACCACGGAGCCGACCGAGCCCTACAAGGCCTACGTCGGCGGCATGGGCATCGCCAACAAGATCATGTACGACGAAGTGCCTGCCGGCACCAACCCGCTCGCCCCCGAGAACAAGATCGTCTTCGCCGTCGGCCCCCTGACGGCCTCGGGCGTGCCGCTGGCCGGGCGCACCACCATCTGCTCGCTGTCCACCTTCTCCACCGACCAGCTCGTGGTCGACGCGCACTGCGGCGGCATGCTCGGCGCGAAGATGAAGCTGGCCGGCTGGGACGCCATCATCGTGGAAGGCGTGAGCTACGAGCACGTCTACCTCTACATCGACGACGATGACGTGCGCATCAAGTCCGCCGACAGCGTGTGGGGCATGGGCACCCGCGCCGCCACCGAGGCGCTCAACCGCAAGGAGGGCGCTGACTTCTGCGTGGCCACCATCGGGCCCGCCGGCGAGAACCTGCTGCCCTACGCGTGCGTCCTGAACGCGCGCAACCACTCCGCCGGCGCGGGCATCGGCGCCGTCATGGGCTCGAAGGGCCTCAAGGCGGTCGTGGTGCGCGGCACCGGCAGCGTGAACGTGGCCGACCCGCAGGCCGTGGCCGAGCTCTCCGACTACATGCTGCGCGAGATCATCGGCTCGAACAACAACCACGTGGTGCCCTCCACGCAGCAGGAGTGGGCCGAGTACTACGACAAGGGCTCCCGCTGGACGGCGCGCAAGGGCCTGTTCTGGGCCGACGCCGAGGGCGGTCCCATCGAGACCGGCGAGCCGAAGCCCGGCGAGATCAACACCGTGGGGTACCGCTGCATGAAGTCCACCAAGGACGACGGCCCCGAGGCTGAGAAGTACACCATCAAGATGAACGGCTGCCACAGCTGCCCCATCCACTGCTACTCCGACATGCGCGTGCCCGCGAGCGGCGAGAACGGCGGCCACGAGATCACGGGCAACACCTGCGTGGCGAACTTCCCGTTCAACTACATGATCCCCCTCCTGGGCGACAAGACCCCCGTGCAGAGCAACTCCGAGGACAGCCTGGTGTGGAACCAGGTCATGGGCTCGATCATGGACGATCTGGGCATGTGGTGCAACTACGCGCAGCTGTACCGCGACATCGCGCACTGCTACGCCACCGGCGTCTTCGAGCGCGTGCTGCCGCCCGAGGAGTACGCCCGCTTCGACTGGGAGAAGTTCTCGAAGAACGACCCGTCGCTCATGGCCGACCTGCTGCCCTTCATCGCGCGCAACGACTCCGAGCTGGCGTACGTGGCGTACGGCCCTGCCACATGGTGCGAGCGCTGGAACGACATGCAGTGGTTCGACACCGCCGCATCGGCCCTGATCAGCCCCCGCGGCTGGCCGGTGCACCACGCACACGAGTGCTTCGGGCAGGTGGGCCTGCTCTACAACGTGATCTTCAACCGCGACGACATGATCCACTCCGCCGTGAACTTCCAGGGCTGCGGCCTGCCGTTCGAGCTCAAGCAGCAGATCGCCGCCGAGCTGTGGGGCGGCGCGGACGCCATCGACCCCAACAAGAACTACACGCCCATGAACGAGAACAAGGCGAACTTCGCCTGGTGGAGCATCGTGACCGACGTGCTGCACGACTCGCTCACGCTGTGCAACTGGGTGTGGCCGATGGCCATGAGCCCGTCGAAGACGCGCGACTACCGCGGCGACCTGGACCTGGAGGCGAAGTTCTTCAAGGCCGTGACCGGCGAGGACGTCACCACCGAGGACCTCTACGAGGCCAGCGCGCGCATCATGACGCTGCAGCGCGCCAACACCGCGCGCGGCATGAAGGACGCGAGCGGGAAGATGGGCTGCAACGACTTCCGCGGCGTGCACGACCTGGTGACCGAGTGGCCGTTCGACTCGGCGAAGGCGTTCACCGAGGGCACCGACAAGATGGACAAGGGCGACTTCCAGACCGCCCTCACCATGCTCTACCGCTGCTTCGGCTGGGACGAGCAGCTGGGCTGCCCCACCGCAGCGTGCCTGGACGCCTACGGCATGGGCGACGTGAAGGAAGAGCTCGACAAGCTGGGCCTGCTGCCGTAGCGAAAAGTCCGGGCTGATGCCGGGCGGGTGGCCCGGGCAGACGGCAGGCGCCGTTCGGGTAACGCCAGGCTGGCGCTGCCCGGGCAGACACCAGCCAGAGGACGTCACCAAGCAGACGCAGCCCGGTGAACCTCACCCGACAAAATAGCTCCCACAAGAAAAAGCCCCCATCAGGGGGCTTTTTCTTGTCCATAAGCCAACGCAACCAGCGAGAGAACTTCGCGTCATCCTGAGCGAGGCCACCCCCTGCCATTCCGGGTGAGGCTGTCCCTCCTCATGTCATCTCGGACGAGGCTGCCCTTCCTCGTGTCATCCTCTACAACATGGAGTCGCCTTCCCGGGCGTATTGTGCAGGGAAGGCGGGGCTCCGCCCCCGGCTGACACGGCGTCATCCTATATAACATGGAGTCGCCTTCCCGGGCGTATCATGCAGGGAAGGTGGGGCCCCGCCCCCGGCTGACACGGTGTCATCCCGGCTGCGCGTCGCGCATGCCCTAGCTCAGGCTTGTCGCCGGCTCGGGCGGGGCCCCTCGCAGACCCGCGCAGGCGGGTCGGGGCGGTGACCTC
>NZ_JAAKEE010000102.1:0-1554 GCF_011038995.1 Adlercreutzia sp. ZJ242 | reverse complement strand
AGCCGGAGCGAGGCGAAGGGGGCTCCCCTAATCTCTTATCGACCAAGAATCGAGAAAGAGAGGAGCCCTCCATGGACAATCCTACCGCATGCGCGGCCGCTTCGGCGGCCCTGGCCGACGTATTCACCGACATTCTGCTCGAGGGCGGCTGCTCCTTCGAGGCGTTCGAGGAGCGCGCCGTCACGCGGGGCCACGAGGCGATGGCCCGAGCGATGGGGCTGGCGCTCGAGCGCTTCGACGAGCTGCTCTGCCTGAACCCGCCCGCGGGGTGCCGCGCCCACGACGCGCGCCCCCGCACGCTGGCCACGGAGGTGGGGGACGTGAGCTTCTCCTGGCACCGCCTGAGGGACGCCTCCGGCGCGACCGTGGTCCCCCTGGCCGACGCGCTCGACCTGCCGTGGGGCTGCCGGGTGTCGCCCGGGGCCGAGGCGTTCCTGGTCGAGGCCGCGGCCGAGGTGTCCTACGCCGCCGCGGCGAGGCTGCTGGCGCGCAAGGGGGGATCGCGGGCGAGCGCGACCACGGTCATGAGGGCCATGAGGGGCGCGGGCGCGCGCTGCGCGGCGGACGACGAGCGCGCCGCGCGCGACCTGTTCGACCTGGGGGTCAAGCCGGCCGGGGAGACGGTCGCCGACGCGGTGTGCCTGGAGGCCGACGGCACGTGGGTGCGCCTGCAGGGGGCCGCGCCCGGGGAGCCGGGCAGGGCCGAGGTGAAGGCGATGGTCGCCTACTCGGGCAAGGCCGCCCGCGGCCGCAAGGTCGCCCGCGAGCACGCCGTGCGCCACGGCTGCGTGGCGGCCCCCTCCGAGTTCTGGCCCCAGGCCGTCGCGGCGATGGGCTCGGAGTTCGACCTGTCGAGGGTCTCCCGCGTGCACCTGGGCACGGACGGCGAGGGGTGGTGCAAGGGCGGCGGGGCCTACCTGCCCATGAGGATGGAGGTGACGGGGCACCTCGACCCGTTCCACGTCAGCCGCGCGCTGCTGTCCTGCTTCGACGAGCCGGCCATGGGCTGGCAGCTGGTCGACGTCGTCCGCGACGGCGGCAAGGAGGAGGCCGCGGCCCTGCTCGAGGCGTGCGTCGAGCTGGGGGTCGCCCGCGAGGGGGCGGCGAGGCGCGTGCTCGGGTACCTGCGCAACAACATGGGCCTGATCGCCGTCGACGGCCCGTCGCTGGGCACCATGGAGTCCGAGAACCAGCACCTCTACAAGTCGCGGATGGCCAGCGTCCCCTGCGCGTGGTCGCGCCGCGGCGCCTCGGACATGGCGCGCGTGCGCAGCCGCGTCCGCTCGCGTCGCGCGGTGCCCGCCAGGACCCGGGCCGGGTCGGCCACGCCGCTCAGGCGCCGCAGGGACGGCGCCCGGGAGCTGGCCGCGCTGTCGGGGGGCCCGACGGCCGGGTCGGTGCCCTCGCGCGTCGGGCGGGGATACGAGCCGCCGGCCGCGAGCGTGGCGGGCATGTCGGCCGAGGTGCGCTATGCTGCCGCCGTCGACTCCGGAATGGCCGGAACGGGCTGGTAGGAGATCGGGAGAGCATGGCCCCCATCAAAGTTACGCCGTC
>NZ_JAAKEE010000101.1:0-1567 GCF_011038995.1 Adlercreutzia sp. ZJ242 | reverse complement strand
CCGAGCGTGGCCGGGTCGTCGAGCACGAGCCCGCCCACCTGGGTGCCCCAGGCGGCGACCGAGAAGGCCGCGAACGTGGCCGCCACGTCGAAGAAGGCGAGCGGCAGGGCGCGGACGAGGTCGCGCCTGGACAGGCGGCGCCCCGTCACGCGGCCGCCCTCCCCGCGCAGGCGGCCCGGGCAGCCCGGGCCCCCGCGATCTGCTGGGTCAATTGACCCAGCGCGGCGCTACGTGAGCAGGAGGCACATGGCGCCTCCTCAACTATATACTGTCCCACATAGGGTACAGACACGCGCTCGCAGGCGCGTCCTTCCCTTCCCGCGTGTTCAGTTGTCAGTGCTTCTTCTTGCAACTACCTTCAACCCCCAAGGGATCTCCTTCACTCTTCCGCAGACGGTCGCCTCGGGCCAGGCCGCGCCCCGGCGGCGGTCGATCCGCCTTATACACGCATCCCGGGAGCGGGCCACCGGCGACCGCCGCCTCGCCGTCGGTCAGGGGGTGAACACCTCCTCGCCTCCCCGGGGACGAGCCCTTCGGGCACGGCTTCGCCCCGCGCCTCGCGCGCGACTTCAAACGAGAAGGTATTCATCCCCCTGACCGAAGCGGAGCTCGCCACAGGCGCAGTCTCCGTCGCGTCAAGGTATGCTCCCCGCCCCGCGCACTCGCATGCGCGCGGTGGGGGCCGGTCAGGCCCTCCGGCCAGGCAGATGCCCCGCCGGGGCTCCCGTCAGCTCTTCTCGGGCACGTTGAGCGCGGCCTTCAGCAAAAAGCCGCCGCCCGGCTCGCCGAGGCTCACGTAGGCCATGCGCTTGCGGCGGTCCACGCTCCTGATGGAGCGCTCCCGCCCCGCGAGCGGGCCGCGCGTCACCGTGAGCCTCCCGCCCTCGACGACGCCCTCGCTCGCGCGCAGCACTCCCTGCGCGTCGAGCGCCGAGCTGAGCCATGCCTGGACATCCGGGGAAAGGGCCGCGTGCGCGCCCTCGCGGCCGCCCGCCAGCGCCACGGGGAGCGACAGCCTCCCGAGCGCGCGCGAGAGCGCCCGCGCGTCGCGCGCGGCGATGAAGAAGTACTCGCGGAAGATGGGGTCGACCACCAGCCGCCACGTGCCCCGCTGGCGCAGGAACTTCTCGTAGCGCGGGGCGACGCACCTCTCGGCCACCTCCGGCGCGAGCACGCTCGCGCACTTGGCGGCCATGGCCTCCTCGTGCCCTTCGCGCACGTGCACCGCGTACCACCTGAGCGCGTTCGCCTCTGCGGCGTGCGACCCCCCTGACGAAATCGCAGGCAGGAAGTCGGTTTGCTCCGCAAGCTGGGCGCTCAACTCGGATTCGCTCGCATTCTCCTCGCGGCCATGCGTCGCCACGCGAGCCGCGCGAGGCGGCGTCAGCCCGCATCCATGCTGGTGAGATAAAGTAGACTTTTTGCCATGGGAGGGTTATCTTAGTTCGGGTTCAAGGAAAGAGCAGGTCAAGCGTCTTCGCACGAGGCCCCTCAGGCTGGATTCGAGGGTTGGCAAAAAGTCTACTTTTTGACGCAGCAAAAAACGGCCCTTGAATCAAGTGACGCG
>NZ_JAAKEE010000100.1:0-1620 GCF_011038995.1 Adlercreutzia sp. ZJ242 | reverse complement strand
CATATGACCCGGATCCTGTCAAGCGGGCGCAAGGAGAGACCCCTCGTCCGTCGGCGAGGGATCTCTCTCCATATGCATCGACCCTGTGGTGCGGATCCTGTTGCCTAACGCCTCAAAGCGTCGTATCGCGACACCCTCAGATCCGTGGATACCGCACGCGGCCCACACTTCAACGGCTCGTTCGGGGCTTTCCGCCGAAGGATCGTTCTCTTCGTCATCCTTCTGTCGCGCATACCGCGCGAGCGCGGCGCGCAGGTCTCAATCGCGGGTTCCCCTCGCGTTGGAACAGATGCTACCTCAGGGCGGTTGCCTTACTTCGCTGCTTCGTTACGCTCGACGACGCAGCCAATGGCCCAGAGCCACCGCGCCATCTCGCTTACGGCTGCCATCTTGGCCTTGTTGGCGTGGATGCCCCGGGCAACGAGGCTCGCGTAGCGCTTGTGGACGCGGTGCGTCGCCTTGCGCGCCATGACTCTCAGCTCCTCGCTGACTTCGTGCCCCGCGGCGGGCTGCTTCATGTTCTTGTTGAAGCGCCTGACGGTGGACGCGCCCTCGGTGAGCGCACGCCTCAGGTGGGAGTTTCCGCATTTGGTGATGCGGCCGTGCGCCCGGTGCTCCCCGCTGGAACTCTCGGAGGGGGCGCACCCTATCCAGGATGTGACGGATCTCCCGTTCCTGAAGCGGGAGAACCGGCCGAACTCGGCCGCCGTGAGGAAGGCCGTCCTCGTGTCGATGCCCTTGACGAGAACGAGCGCGTCCACATAGGGCTTCCATCTCGGCTCTGCGCACAAGGTTGCTATCTGGGAGTCGAGGTGCGCTACGAGTTCTTCGTTAAGACGGATGCTCTCCCTGTAGGAGGCGAGCGCCTCGCGAGCGCCCTCGCCTTCAAGAGCGATTCCGTCCAGCCAGCGGTTGAACCTGGTTCCCCACGACTTGACGCGGTTTCCGCTTGCGGTCTTCTCGTTCCAGACGTATCCATGACGCAAGAGCAGGGCGCGCAGCCGCTGCTTGGTATCGGCGACGATCTGCTTCGCGTCTTCCCGCGCGCGTGCGATGTCGCGCGCAGCTTCGACCTCGTAGGGCGGCACCCACACGGACGTGCAGCCCTCGTCATCGGGCTTCAAGAGCTCTGCGAGCAGTCTCGAGGCATCGCGGGAGTCGGTCTTGCCCTTTTTGTCCTTCGCGGATCGCGCTATGCTCGACGTCGCTATGACATCGCAGTCGATGCCGATGCCCCGCAGGTCACGGCAGAGCGAGAAGCCGCTGCCGCCGGCTTCGTACGCGGCGTAGTAGGGGCCTTCGAAGTTGGCCCTCATCCACGCTGCTATGTCGTAGGCGCTCGGGCAGTCGGAGAAGCGCTTGCGCTCGACCTTTCCGCTCGACCACTCGAACCCCTTGACCGTGACGGAGCGGGCGTGGACGTCCATTCCGAAGACGCTGCAGTGCTCACGGTAGATGGTGTAGTTGTTCATGGGCAGCCTCCTTCTCCCTGCGCGGCGCCTGGGGCCGCGCCTGTCTTGCGCTATATCGGGGAGTCTATCATCTCCCGAACCCTGGGTGCCTGGCGGCAGGGCGGGCTGCTTCGGGCAGCTCCGCGTCTGGATCCGGGTCATATTGTCT
>NZ_JAAKEE010000099.1:0-1725 GCF_011038995.1 Adlercreutzia sp. ZJ242 | reverse complement strand
GCGAGCCCATGAGGGTGCCGGGGTTCGGGTTGTCGGGCCAGAAGGTGTGGGCCACGAACAGGTTGGTGGAGTTGACGATCATGAAGTCATAACCGTCGAAGATCATTGCGAATGCGAGGATCACGAACGTGACCCACGTATGCGAGCTAATGCCAATGGAGTCAATGACCTCAGAGACAGTAAACTCTTTCTTGTCCATCCTTTACCTCCTCAAGGTAAACGATTCGCGGAAGGATGGCGAAAAGATGCGGTCACACCCGACGCCACGGCCTGAGCTCGCCCTTAGTCAATCCCCTTCGTAAGTCGAACTCATGCCCTGAGGTCACGCGCTTCGCGTTGCGCCCTTCACGCCCTCCTTGTCCGCATGCGGTATTGCGCTCGAGCCTGCTAGGGATCAGGCTCGTCTTGCCATGCGGCGCACCTCTCCCTCAAGATGGCGTCGCACGTGCAGACTTTAAAGCAAACGAGCGCTCTTCAATCAGACTCAGAGTGCTCACTTTCTCAACCCATCGGTACTACTTTTCAATTCTCAAGCTTTCTACCTGCGAAAACTTGAGATAACGGGGGTGGCGCCCTACTCGGTCCAGGGCGCGCCGGCGGGGTTGAGCTTGCGGCGGCGCGAGAGCTCGTCGGCGTACATGATGCAGTAGCGCAGGCCCTTGAGCGTCACGTACAGGCTCGCGATCTCGTGCTTGGAGCCGTGGTTGAACACCTCGTAGGTGAGGTACTCGCGGTCGATCATCGGCTGGTAGACGGGGCTGCCCTCCACCTTGCTCAGCAGCAGGTTGGTGGCCTGGCGGCCCAGCTCGTCCTGCTTGAGCGAGATGTTGTACAGGATGTCCTCCTGCGCGGGCTCCAGCCGGCCCAGCTCCTCGACCTCCGCGCGGATCTCGTCTTCAGTAGACATAGTTGGCGCTCCTTTCAATGCAAAAGGCTCGCCCCGAGGTTGGGGCGAGCCTTGTCACGGCATGAACGCTCTTGCGAGCTTAGATGCCGGCGAAGCCCTTGGCCGGGTCGCTGTTGCCGACGCCGTTGCCGGTGTCGTTCGCCTCGTTGCCGGTGCGCTTCGTGGAGGTGTAGCCGCCCCAAGCGCGGGCGATGAACTTGTCCTTCACGAAGAAGATCTGGGCCTTCATGAGGTCAGCCTGGGCGATGCCGAACTCGGCCATGGCCTCATCCTTGCTCTTGCCGTCGGCGAGAACGGCGTTCAGCTTCTCAGCCGCATCCGCCGCGTCGAGAGCGAAAAATTCGTCGCGGGTCATATTCTCTCCTTGTTAGTCCTCAACACGATGCCGAAGGGTCGGCCGGCGCGGCCGGCCCTTCGCGCAATTACCTAAGGCTTACAGCTGGAACAGAACCATCGGGCGGTCGAACTCCGCCATCTTGGCGATCATGTCCTCGAGGGTGCCGTAGTACATGGAACCAGACTCCTCGACCTGGACCGCCAGCGGGCGCTGGCCGGCCTTGTCGCCGTTGGTTCCCCAGTGCTCGGAGAAGATCGACGTCGGGCAGGGGATGTAGAACCACTCCCAGGCGTCGCCGTCGTTGCCCTCGCCCTTCTTGAAGGGGCCGACCTGGACCTCCTTGATGCCGAACTGGTCGAGCGGAAGGCCGAGCTCCTCCTTGCAGCCGATCTCTGCGGCGTGGTTGCCGGAGAAGTAGGTGTAGTCAACGAGCAGTGCGTACTTCTGATCTGCCATTTAGTGCACTTCCTTTCAAGTTAGT
>NZ_JAAKEE010000098.1:0-1789 GCF_011038995.1 Adlercreutzia sp. ZJ242 | reverse complement strand
GTGAATACGTCGGCCAGGGCCGCCGAAGCGGCCGCGCATGCGGTAGGATTGTCCATGGAGGGCTCCTCTCTTTCTCGATTCTTGGTCGATAAGAGATTAGGGGAGCCCCCTTCGCCTCGCTCCGGCTTGTCGGCCAGCCTGGCGGCTGCCCTCGTCGCCGGAGTCGCTATACCTCCCCAAAAACGTTACGCCGTGTTGCTGGCGGCTTGGGCGGGCTTAGGCGAGCACTCCTTCGCGGCGATCGCCGGACCGCCCGCGTTGACGAAGAAGGCTCGCAGGCTCTCGCGGCGCCGCCGGACCAAGGCGCCGCCGCGAGAGCTCGGACAGGGCTTGCGATAGCTCGGGCGGAGCTTGCAAGAGCCCGGACAGGGCTTAGGCGTTCACGTAGACGTAGATGGTGCGGATGGTGTCGGCGAGGTTGCCCGTGGCGTTGGCCATGGCGTAGTCGTACGAGAGCACGGCCGACCAGGCGTGCGGCGCGCCGTCGATGTCCACCTCGCCGGAGAACGAGCAGTACTCCTTGGTGAGCGTGGTGCCGTCGCTCGCGTAGGTGGAGTAGGCCGTCTTGTCCTCGGGCAGCGTCACCGCGCCGTCGGGCACCTGGACGCCCGCCTCGGCGAGCGTCTTCTCGATGATGTGCTCGTTGCGCACGGCGTCGGAGAAGCTCAGCGACCCGTAGCCGAGCGACGAGGTGGCCGCCGAGTAGCCGGCCTGCACCACCCTGCCCTCCTCGTTGAGGCCCAGGTACACCGTCGGCGTGCCCGAGCGCGTGTCGGCGGGCTCGGCGGTGAGCGCGATGCGCACGTCCTGCTTCACAGGGTTGCCCTCCTCGTTCACCTCGCGCGTGCTCGACACCTGCGCACCGTGCTGCAACCGCTCGATCGCCTCGTCCTGCGTGAGGCCGAGCAGCGCGGTGAGGTCAGGGACGGTGGTCTTCTTCGCCGTGGCGGTCGAGGCGTCCTTCGCCGCGGCGTCGCCGTCGATGGCGCTCACCTCCTGCGTGACGTTCTGCGCCTGCTGGGAGGCCGTGGTCTGCACCGTCTGGAGGAGCTGCCAGGCGAGCACGCCGCCTACCGCGAGCAGCACGACGAACACGACGATCACGCCGATGAGGATGCGGCGCATGCGCTTCGACTTGCGCAGGTACTCGGGGATCGGCTCGGGCGCAGGCGCGTCGGGAAGGGGCAGCTCCGGGTCGTCGAACGCGCTCGGGGCGGTCGCGGGCTCGGCGGCGGGCTTCGCGTGGCGCGCGTGCTTGCCCGCGTGACGCGGGGCGCGCTCGGCCTGGGCGGCCTCGGCGTCCTCGGCGAAGGCGGCGGATCCGGCGAGGCCGCCGTCTGCGAAGCCGTCCGCGAAGTCGGCGCCGCCTTGCGGCTCCGGAGAGTCGAACGGGTCGGTGGGCACCGCGCCGTCGAAGTACTCATCAGCCTCAACGGGCGAGAAGGCCCTCGTCAGGCCGATGGCGTTGCCCTCGCCGGCGTCGAAGGGGTCATGGCTCTCATGGTGGCGTCGCGGCATGCGGCATCTCCTATCTCGTGCGGTGCTCAAAGCGAAGGGCCCAGCGCGCGGCTAGGCCAGAAGGTTCCAGAGGACGAAGGCCGCGATGCCGAGCACGGCGAGCGCGATGACGACCTTCTGCGCCGTGGGCATCTTCGAGCTCTCGAGGTCCTCGAGCGTGGTGGCGCGGTAGCCGTCCTCGCGCGCGGCGGGCGCGGGGGCGGACTTGGGCGCCGGCGCGGGCTCGGGAGCGGACGCGGCAGGTGCGGCGGGCTCGCGCGCGGGCGGGACG
>NZ_JAAKEE010000097.1:0-1843 GCF_011038995.1 Adlercreutzia sp. ZJ242 | reverse complement strand
TCGTGTCGACCGACAAGGCCGTGAACCCCGCCAACGTCATGGGGGCCACCAAGCGCATGTGCGAGATGGTCGTGCAGCGCTACGCCGCCGTGTCGAACACCGTGTTCGCCGCGGTGCGCTTCGGCAACGTGCTGGGGAGCCACGGGAGCGTCATCCCGCTGTTCAAGCGCCAGCTCAGGGAGGGCGGCCCCGTCACGGTCACCCACCGCGACATCACCCGCTACTTCATGACCATCCCCGAGGCCTCCCGCCTCGTGATCACGGCGGGCGCGCTCGCCCGCGGCGGCGAGATCTTCGTGCTCGACATGGGCGAGCCGGTGAGGATATGGGACCTCGCCGAGAACCTGGTCCGGCTCTCGGGGCTCGTGCCCGGCCGCGACGTCGAGGTCGTGGAGACGGGCCTGCGCCCCGGGGAGAAGATGTACGAGGAGCTGCGCATGGGCGCCGAGGAGGCGCGCCCCACCTCGGACGGGCGCATCACGGTGCTGACCGCGGCCCAGCCCGAGGTGGGCGACGTGGGGAGGCGCCTCGAGATCCTTCGCGCGTCCCTCGGCGGCACCAACGACGACGTCAGGCGGGCGCTGGCCGAGGCCGTGCCGACGTACCGCCCGGATATCAGAGACGACAAGGAGGGCTCGCATGCTGCGCGGCCTTGATGACATCACCCCCTTCGGCGAGAGGCTGTGGCTCTCGTCGCCGACGATGCACGGCGAGGAGCTGCGCTACGTCACCGAGGCCTACGAGACGAACTGGATGTCGACCGTGGGCGCGAACATCGACGAGGTCGAGCGCCTCGTGCGCGAGGAGGTGGGCGCCCGTCATGCGGTGGCCCTCTCGAGCGGCACCGCGGCGCTCCACCTCGCCGTGAGGCTCGCCGGGGTGAGGCCCGGCGACGAGGTGCTCTGCAGCGACCTGACCTTCGACGCCACGGTGAACCCCGTGGCCTACGAGGGCGGGGTCCCGGTGTTCGTGGACTCAGAGCCCGGCACCTGGAACATGGACCCGGCGGCCCTCGAGCGCGCCTTCGGGCTGCACCCGCGGGCGAGGGTGGTCGTGGTGGCCCACCTCTACGGCGTGCCCGCCAGGATGGACGAGATCCTGTCCGTCGCCCGCGCGCACGGCGCGGTGGTCGTGGAGGACGCCGCCGAGTCCCTGGGGGCGTCCTACCTGGGCCGCCAGACGGGGTCCCTCGGCGACCTCGGCGTCGTGAGCTTCAACGGCAACAAGGTCATCACGGGCTCCGCGGGCGGCATGCTGCTCACGGACGACGAGGGGGCCGCGGCCAAGGCCCGCAAGTGGTCCACCCAGGCGCGCGAGGCGGCGCCCTGGTACCAGCACGAGGAGCTCGGCTACAACTACCGCATGAGCAACGTGGTCGCCGGCGTGGTGCGCGGGCAGATGCCGCACTTGGGTGAGCACGTGGCCCGCAAGAGGGAGATCTACGAGCGCTACCGGGAGGGCCTGGCGGGCCTGCCCGCGTCCATGAACCCCTACGACGCGGAGGCCTCCGATCCGAACTTCTGGCTCTCCTGCCTGCTCGTAGACGAGGACGCCATGTGCCGGCAGGTGCGCGGCGAGCGCGACGTGCTCTACGCCCCCGAGCCGGGCAGGTCCTGCCCGCACGAGATACTCGACGCCCTGGCCGCAGTGAACGCCGAGGGGCGCCCGGTGTGGAAGCCCATGCACCTGCAGCCGGTCTACCGCAACCACCCCTTCGTCACCCGCGAGGGCGACGGGCGCGCCCGCACGAACGCCTACGCCGGCGACGGGCGGGCGCCCGACGTGGGCGCCGACCTGTTCCGCCGCGGCGTGTGCCTGCCCTCCGACGTCAAGATGACGCCCG
>NZ_JAAKEE010000096.1:0-1966 GCF_011038995.1 Adlercreutzia sp. ZJ242 | reverse complement strand
TTTGCAGATAAAAGAGACTTTTTATCCCATGTGACCTGGGCAAACAGCCTCTCTTCTCATGACGTTTTCTGTAGTGGAACAGCCTAGCTTCTCGGTTTTTTCACAACCGACATCACCTTGCTCATCTGCGATTTGGTCATGACCTGACGGGACAGGTCAATTCCAACGACGTCGCAGAGCGCGTCGGTGAGGTCGGTGCGGTAGTCGAAGTGGTAGACGTTTGTGTCGAGGCGATGTCCCGTCATGCTGGAAAGAGCGTCGGCGACAGCTTGCGCCGAGGGGCGCGAGCCTGTTGCGCGCTCCACATCGGCCTGCATGAGTCGCATGATCGTAAGCGCCACATAGCAGACGAGAAAATGGGCGCGTATGTGCGGTCCCGTCCATACGTACACCGGACGCGCCTCCATCGTGGACTTGAGCACGCGGAAGGAGTCCTCGATGCGGGAAAGCCCGCGGTAGGCCTCGATGATCTCGCGCTCGTCCCACTCCTGCTCGGAGGTGATGATGCAGCAGTAGCCGTCCATTGCGGCATCGGCCGCAATTCTCTCTTCGTCAAGTATCCAGTTGTGGCTTGCTTTCTCGCCGGTCTCCCTGACCACGGGCGCGTCTTTTGCATAGCGTGCCGAGCTGCGGGCAACGGCTGCCGACATGTCGCCGCGCGCGATGGCGGCCTTGGACTTCTCGATGACCTTGGCCCTCTCATGGCGCGCTCGCTCGAAGAAGTCGCGCGACCAGAACGCGACCTCTTTGACCGGCACCATGACGCGCTCCCTTTTGCCGTCCGGGCCCGTGATATAGATCGCCTTGTCGGCGATCCGGCTCTTGACCTTGAACCGGCCCGGCTCCGACTCGGCGTACCCGGCGCCGTCGAGCACCCAAGCCTTGAGCCTTTTGGTTGCCCTGCGCACGGACTGCGAGAGGACGAACCCGTTGCCGTCGAGCGTGCAGGCCGCTATGTTGGCGGAGGTGTTGAGCCCCTTGTCGGCGACCACGACCACGCGCTCGCCTTCCGGATTTGAAGAATCTCTCAAGCCGGCCTTCTTCATCATGGGGAGCATCGTCGCCATGTCGTTCTGGTTGCCGGGGAACAGCTCGTAGTCGAGCGGCACGCCGTCGGCGTCGAGCAAGAGCCCCATCTGAACGATCGCCTCGGGACGGTGCTCCTTGGAGACGCCCTTCTTGCGCAGCCCGCGCTCGTCCTCCCCGTCCATCTCGAAGTAGTAGTTCGTGACGTCGTAGTAAAGCCGCGTGCGATTACGCGGCCCGCGGGATGTCTCCAGGGCGGTATTCATATGCCTGACCAGCGCGTCGGCGTTGACGGCGAAGTAGTCGAGGCAGCGGTACGCATCGTCGAGGGCGAAATCGCACTTGCGGGGGAAGCGGGCCTTTGACGCGAACGCCGCGGACTTTGATCCGGGATCCGAGATGCGGTTCCAGCACAGCAGCTCCAGGATGCGGCACGGGTCGTAGGAGAAGCCGCGGGCTGTGCGCTTGCGCTCGAAGAAGCCCCATATCCCCAAGTCTCGATGGAAGTAGGCGCTCGGCACGGCGGCGCCCATGTCGATTTGGCTTACGGTCCTCTTGTCGATTCTTTGCAGCGGATGCAGCGTCACTGTGATCGGCGCGGCTTTTGCGCGTGCGGCCTCGTTCTCGGCGGCGACCTCCGCTTTGAAGTGGGCGACGGGGTCGTCGTAGGCCTTCTCGAGCTCGTCGAGGTATCCCAGCGACCTTACATGACGGGTCTTGGTCCTGCCGGCCTCGTCCCGGTAGCCCTCGACGACCGACAGGTACACACGGCCGTTTTTCCTCTTCTGCTTCTTGACGAACAACTTCCCGCTCCTGACCTGCGAGGACATGTTGCCCTATTATATCATACCAATGACATTACCTAATGCAAAATGTCATAAGTGCTTGACAAAAATAAAGGCCTAGAACGGCCTCTGGCCAGGAAATATGCGAAAGAAGG
>NZ_JAAKEE010000095.1:0-1994 GCF_011038995.1 Adlercreutzia sp. ZJ242 | reverse complement strand
CCCGTCTTTGACACCGGCGAACGGTAGTCGACTTCATATCCCCAGCTAACAGGCCTGTTAGCTGGGATTCAGACAGGTTTACCCTTTGGTACTTTTTACCTTGGCGCTGTGCGCGGCTGTGAGCACTTTGCCCATCTGACGGTTCGTGACGATCTCGAAGTCCGTGCGCAGCCCGAACGCGTCGTGCAGCGCGTCGGTCACGTCGTCGCGAGTGTAGGCGGGAACCCAGCCCTCGCCGGAAAGCTCCAACACGTCCATGCCCCGCAGCGCGGAGAGCAGCTCCTCGCAGGTGAACCTATGGCCCAGCCGGTCGTCCATCAAGCGGTAGACCAGCAGCGCGATGAAGCAGGTGAGGAAGTGGCCGCGAATCCTGTCGGCACGGCTGAGGTAGACCGGGCGGGCCTTGAACTCGGTCTTCATGATGCGAAAGCACTCCTCGATCTGCCAGCGGCGCTTGTTCACGGCGATGATGTCGTCAGGGTCGTCTTCCAGCGACGTCGCGATGCATGAGAACCCGTCGTAGCGAGCCTCTTCGGCAATCTTGGACTCGTCGAGGGACACGACGGCCCGGTCGGCGAGCTCGCCTTCAGCCGTGACGTGCTCGACGGAGAGGAGCCGGGCCGGGTCGTTGGGGTTGCGCCTCTCGGCAGCCCTAGCCCCCTTGGCCGCCCTCGCAACAGCACGCTCGGCCTGCTGTTCGCGTATGGAGGCCTGGTACTCCATGTACTTGAGCGAGAAGGTAGCGACGTAGCGCTGCTCGAAGCCGTCGTCGTCCTTGACCCACTTCTCCTTGTAGAACACGCGCTCCCGCATCTCGGTCTCGCCGACCTCGCGCAGGTCGTAGACCGCATCAGAGCCCGAAAGCATCCAGCCCGTGCGGTCAAGCGCCCACTCGCGTAGATCTGCCCTCATCTTCTTGATGCTCTGCACCGTGACGAATGCGCGCCCGCCCTCGGTGTTGAACAGGCGGTTGTCCTTCGAGGAGAGCCCGGCGTCGGTGCACACCACGAACTTGGACTCGCCGAACTCCTCCATGATCGTGCGCTCGAGCGGCTTGAGCGTCACCTGCTCGGACGTGTTGCCGGGCGTGATGCGAAACGCCAGCGGGACGCCGTCGGCGTCCATGAACAGGCCCATCTGCACGATCGGGTTCGGTCGGTGCTCCTTGGAGATACCGTAGCGCCGGTCTCCGTTCCCGTCAGCGCCCTCGATCTCGAAAAAGTAATTGGTGCAGTCGTAGTAGAGCACTCCCGTGCGTCTGCGGACCAGCTTGGAGGACGACTTGTAGAGGGCGGCCTGGATAGTGTCGGAATGCTCGGCCAGGACCGATAGCGCGCGGTAGACCTGGTGCTCCGCGAACGCCGGGGGCTCGACGAGCTTCTGGCACCACTTGAACGTGGCGAGCTTCGACGAGGGGGCGAGCATCCTGCCGATGACCAGGTGCTCGGCTATCTCGCCGAGATCGAAATCGAAGTCCTGTCCTTCGGCGATCCTGTCGCATATGCCTCGCAGCCTAAGCTCGGAGAGGACTTTTGCGGGAAACAGGTAGCCTGCGTTCGCACGGCGCCTCGCGCCCTTTCCTATCCGCTTCGCGGGCCTGAGCCTTATGGTCACGGCAGCTGCGTCGGAAGCCTCCTTCTCGGTCATGCGTGCGATCTCGGCGCGTGCCCACTCGATCGCGCCGTCGTAGTCAAGACCCTCGCGCTCCATGACCTCCTCGGCAGTGCCGAGCTTGGCCGCTATCTTCGAAGAGGTCTTTTTGGTCCTAGGGTCGTACGTTGACTTGATGGCGTACAGCCTCGTGGACTTAGACGACCTTGTGACCTTCAGGCGCATGGGCATGTCCGTCCTCTCTGCTACATGCCCATATTATACTAGAAAGTACCCAAAAGTACCATATATCAATATTGACAAATTTGACATCGGGCAACAAAAAAGCCCCGTTCATCGGGGCGATCAGAATCTGGATAACCTATTCATCTGTCAAAGACCCG
>NZ_JAAKEE010000094.1:0-2047 GCF_011038995.1 Adlercreutzia sp. ZJ242 | reverse complement strand
GCAACACCCGATTTCAGGACGAGCCGCATAACCTCCAACACCGCGATTTCAAGCAGAGCCACGCTTCCTATACTCGACTGGCATTGCCAACCAGATCGAGAAAGGAAGGTTCATCATGGCAAAGCACAGCAGTGCGAAGCTCATCATCGAGCTAAGCGCGAAGAACATGTCCAGGAGGGAGATCGCTCGCACCCGGCACATCTCGGCGCACACGATAAAGGAGGTGTTGGACCGGGCCACCGAGAAGGGTGTCGGATGGGACGACGTCTCCTTGATGAGCAACGACGAGATAGCGGCGATGCTGTTCCCCGAGGAGAAGGAAGCGCAAAGCGCCGTGGCGAGGCCGGACTACGGCTACGTCCACGACGAGCTGCGCAAGGTCGGCGTCACGCTGAAGCTCCTTTGGGAGGAGTACCGCGACGAATGTGCGAAGAAGGAGAAGGTCGCTGTGAGCTATGTTACCTTCACCCGGGGATACGCCGACTACACCATCTCCAAGAACGTCACGAACCACCTCGAGCACAAGCCCGGGCAGGCCATGGAAGTGGACTGGTCAGGGTCGACCATGCGGCTGGTCGACCCTGTCACAGGAGAGGTCTCGAAGGTACACCTGTTCGTCGCCGTGCTCCCGTATTCCCAGTATACATACGTCGAAGCCACGCTGGACATGAAGCAGAACACGTGGCTGCTCTGCCATGTCAACGCCTACGATTTCTTCGGCGGGGTCGCCGTGCGCCTGGTCTGCGACAACCTCAAGACCGGCGTGGTCAAGCACCCCAAGGAGGGCGAGGTTATGCTCAACGAGGCATACGAGACGCTGGGGCGGCACTACGTGTGCGCCATCATGCCGACCGGCGTTGCCAAGCCCAAGCAGAAAGCTAGCGTAGAAGGCGGCGTGGGGAAGATCGCGACGGCGGTGATAGCCAAGCTGCGCAACCGGGAGTTCGCGACGCTAGCCGAGCTGAACGCGGCAATCCGGGAACGGTTGGACGAGTACAACGCCCGTCCCTTCCAGAAGCGCGAGGGATCCCGCAAGCTTGTGTTCGAAGAGGTCGAAAGGCCGATGCTCGCGGCGCTACCCGCGGTCCCGTTCGAGGTCTGCGACTGGGTCTACGGGCGTAAGGTCAACCTCGATTTCCATGTCGTGTACAGCACGAACCGATACTCCGCCCCGTACAGGCTGGTCGGCAAGAGGGTCGACCTGAAGGTGACGGAGACGACAGTCGAGATATACCACAGCGGCGAGCGTGTGGCCACGCACCCGCGCATTCCCGACTACGTGCGCTACAAGCCGCAGACCGATCCGTCGCACATGCCGCCCGAGTTCGCCGACCTGGAATGGGACGACGGCCGCATGCGCAGGTGGGCGTCCTCGATCGGCCCGAGCGCGCTGGCCGTCGTCGAGCGCGTGTTTTGCGACGTCCAGATAAAGGAGCAGGCGTACAACCCCGTCATGGCAATACTCAACCTGTCAAAGCACTACGGGGACGCCGAGCTGGAGGCTGCGTGCGCCTATTCCCTGGAGAAGACGGCGCATCCGCGCTGCAAGTTCATACGAAGCGTGCTGGCGTCCGGAGCCGCCGGCTCAGCCAAAGCAGCGGAGCGACCGGTCGAGCAGGGCGGCTACGTCAGGGGCGCATCGTACTATGCGGGAGGTGCGCGATGATCGACCAGGAGACCAGGAGAAAGATGAGGGTCATCGGCGTTCCCGAGGCACTCGACATCATCGACATGATGGCAGCCGACCCCTCGTACGCCAACATGGGCTTCGACGAGAGGATGCGCGTCATCGTCGACTACGTCGCGCAGGAGAAGGAAAACGCCGGCGTTAAGCGCCTGCTCCAGCGGGCACACTTCCGCATAGCAAATGCCGACATAAGCGGCGTCGTCTACGACGGCAGGCCCCTTTCCCGCGACACAGTCAACGGCCTCAGGACCTGCCAGTTTGTGGAGTCGGCCACCGACGTCATCGTGGTCGGCTACACCGGGACCGGCAAGACCTTTCTCGCCTGCTCGATCGGCCGCCAGGCATGCAAGCACTGCATGA
>NZ_JAAKEE010000008.1:0-76725 GCF_011038995.1 Adlercreutzia sp. ZJ242 | reverse complement strand
CCCGCCGGGTTGGCGGCGCCCTGTGCGCCTGTGCGCCCGTGCCCTGCGCGCCCGCGCCGCCGTTCGCGCCTGCGGCCGCGCTGCGGCTCGAGCTCGCGGCTGCCCGCGCGCTGCTGGCGGCAGCCGCCGCCTCCTTCTCCTGGTCCTCGCGCGCCTTGATGTCGGCGCGGTAGCTCTCGACGAGCTCTTGGGCGTCCTCGAGCGAGTCGGCGCGCAGGCCCTCGTCCTTGATGCGGTTGGCCGCGCCCGGCTGCAGCTCGTCGACGGGAACGTCGGTCACCTCGACGAGCTCCGAGAAGCTCATCCCCAAGATGGTTCCGGGAACGCCCTGGTAGATGGCTACCTTTCCGTCCTGCTCGGCGAGGTAGGCCGCGTTGGAGGTCCAGAAGTTGAACGCGTAGGCCGCGCCGCCGAGGATGGCGGCCAGAAGCACCACGAGAAGCGCGGCGGTGACCTTCGTCTTGCGCGCCACCTTCTTGCGGCGCACCTCGGCGAACCCCGTGACGTTGACCACGATCACGGTGACGTTGTCGTAGCCGCCCGCGGCGATCGCGGCGTTGACCAGCTGCGATGCGGCGAGCTGCGGGTCGGCGGTGCGGTTGAGGACGTCTTCGATCTCGTCATCCTCGATCATGGAGCTCAGGCCGTCCGAGCACAGAAGCAGGCGGTCGCCCGTCTCCACGTTGATCTCGAAGAGGTCGGGCTGGGTGCGCGGGTCGCTGCCGAGCGCGCGCGTGATGACCGAGCGCTGCGGGTGGACGCGCGCCTCGGCCGGGGTGATCTGCCCCGACTCCACGAGGTCGGCCACGAAGCTGTGGTCGCGCGTGAGCTGCTGCAGGCGGCCCTGGTGCAAAAGGTAGGCGCGCGAGTCGCCCACCTGCGCGATGACGAGGCGCTCGTTCTCGAGCATGGCCGCCGTGCAGGTGCATCCCATGCCGGCGCGTCCGACGCCCTCCTGCGCGCCGCGGATGACGGCGAGGTTCGCCTCCTCGACGGCCTGGCCGAGCGCGGTGGCGTCGGGGTAGGCCGGCGCGCGCTTCGCGATCACGTCGACGGCGATCTCGGAGGCCACCTCGCCGGCGGCATGACCGCCCATGCCGTCGCACACCACGTACAGCGGCGGGGCGACGACCAGGCTGTCCTCGTTGTGCTCGCGCACGCAGCCCACGTCGGTGCGGCTGCCGAAGGTGGCGCTTCCCTTGCGCGCCCTGCGCGACATCAGGCGTACCTCACGCGGATGGCGACGTCGCCCACGTTGACCACGTCCTTGTCACGCAAGGCGCAGGGGGCGGTGATGAACTGGCCGTTCACGGACGTCCCGTTGGTCGAGCCGAGGTCCTCCACGAAGAGGTTCTGGCCCATGAGCTGGAAGCGCGCGTGGCGCCCGGACACGTACCCGGCGCCGACCACGATGTCGGCTCCCGGCGAGCGCCCCACGATGACGGGGCCGTGCACGGCGATGGACACGCCGCGCAGCTCCTTGGGGCCGCGCTCGACGGACAGGTTCCAGGTGCGCTCCTTCTTGCGGGTTCCGCGCACCTGCCCGATTCCCGTGCGCATGATGGCGAACAGGAACAGGTACAGCAGCGCGACGAACAGGAGGCGCGCTATGAGCAGGACGACATCGATCACGGTGGGTTCCGGCCTTTCTCGGCGGTGAGCTCAGCTTGGCTTGCGGCGCGGCTAGAGCAGCTGGAACTCGAGCTCGGTGGTTCCGATGATGAGGTGGTCGGCGTCACGCAGGGGAACCGACTTGATCTGGCGGCCGTTGACGAAGGTTCCGTTGGTGGACCCCAGGTCGGCGAGGACCCAGGTGCCGGTGGGCTCCATGTGGATCTCGGCGTGGCGGCGCGATGCGTTGATGTCGGGGATGACGACGTCGTTGCGCGACTCGCGGCCGATGCTCATGGGGTGCCCCGTGAGCGTGAAGGCGCGGTCGTTGGTGATGTCGTAGAGGTAGGCTTGCAGGCCCTGTGCGGGCGGCATCCCGGCTTCCTCGACGGGAGCGTCCTGGCCGAACACCATGGTCTGCGGCTCGCCGGCGTACTCGGCGGGCGCGGGCTGGGGCGCGTAGGGGTCAGGCTGGGCGGCAGGTTGGGGCGCATAGCCAGGCTGGGGCATCGGGCGGGCGCCGCGCCGCATCGGACGCTGCCCGGGGCGCCCGGCGGCGCGCGGAGCGGGGGCGATGCCGTAGCGCTCCATCTCCTCCTGGCGCAGCTGCGCCACCAGAGGCGCAGCCACCATCTCGGCGATCACCTCGAACTTGCCGTGCTTGAGGTCGGCGTCGGCGATGAAGCGCACGAGCGGCTGGCCGTCCATGACCAGGCCGTGCTCGGCGGCCTTCGCGGCCAGGTAGGTCTCCGTCTCGCCTGCGAGGGTGGGGTAGTAGCCGAACAGGCGCGCGTCGTCGTCCTGGCTCACGAGGATGGTGTAGAGCGTGGGGGCGTACTGCTTGCCGGCGCCCACCATCTTGTTGCGGCGCATCTGCTTCTCGGCCTTCTTGGCGATCTGGACCGGCGAGATGGGGGACGCGCCCATCTTCTCGGCGGCACCCTCCACCGTGTCCTCCATCTTTCCCTCAAACTTCGAAAGGAAGCCCATGACATCTCCTTGACTGCTTGCCGCCTTGCGCGGCCCTTCTTGTGGCCAACGCAGCCCCGGAAGGCTGCGAAACACGCAATAATCTGTACCATGATGCCATAAACGCACCCCGAAGGCTTCGTCTCGGCGTGATACTTTACGCAATCGCCATACCCAGCGGGAAAATAATCCCAGTTCGGAGGTGCTCGGGCCGGAGCGGTCGGGAGGGGCCGGGCGTGTCCGCGCCGGGCGCTTGCGGTAGGATTACCCAGGTGCCCGGGATTCCGGTTATTCCTGTTGCGAATCATTCACGTTTTGCTATAATGTTCCCGCGCCGAGAGGGGCCCGCGCGCTCGTCGTGCAGCGAAGCGCGGGATTGCGGCTGCGGATTGCAGCTGAGGACATATGGCTTGCACCGGGTACGTCGGGGTGGCGCGCGGCGTATCGCCTACGAGAAGGGTGCATGCCATGGGCGTGGTCAAAGCAGTCTGCACGAGCGACATCAAGGGAATCCAGAAAACCGAGAAGCCTTCCGTCGAGCTCAAGCCCGAATGGGGCATTGACGGCGACGCGCATGCGGGTGCGTGGCACCGCCAGGTGAGCCTGCTGTCGTACGAGAAGATCGAGGAGTTCAAGGCGCGCGGCGCCGACGTGGTGAACGGCTCGTTCGGCGAGAACATCATCGTGGAGGGCTTCGACCTGAAGGCGCTGCCCATCGGCACGCGCTTCGTCTCGGGTGACGTGGTGCTCGAGCTCACCCAGATCGGCAAGGAGTGCCATGCGCACTGCGCCATCTACCACAAGATGGGCGACTGCATCATGCCGCGCGAGGGCGTGTTCTGCCGCGTGATATCCGGCGGTGTCATCTCCGAAGGAGACGAGATCAGCCTTCTGAAAGAGTAGCCGCGGCTGCGGGCTGCGAGGCGCCCGCGTGCGGCGACGTGCCATGGCCAGCTTGCTCACGAGAACCCCGACGTCTGTCTGATCCGCGCGTGCGAGGGGGTTGCGCACGTGAATCGCTACCTGCCTGCGGAATAATGCGCTAAGATAGGAAAGGTAAGGAGCGCGGCCCGCGGCTCGCACGGGGGGGGATGCTGCCCGCGGCGCGGCGCAAAGGCCACATGCGTGAGGAGGGTCTTATGTACAAGAAAGTTCTGGTTCCCTACGACAAGTCCGATCCGGCGCGCCATGCCCTGGCCGAGGCGATCGAGATGGTCAAGGACATCGCGGGAGCGCAGGTCACGGTTCTCAACGTGGTCGACTGGCATGACTACAACGCCGAGACGTTCAAGATCGCCAGCCGCATGTCGGGCGTCTTGGGCGACTCGCTCGACATGAACGCCATCGCCGACGTGGGCGAGGAGGCGGCTCGCGAGGCCACCGCGCGCGTCTCCGAGGACATCGCCGACGTCGTGGGCGACTTCGCGGGCATCGACATCGCCATCGTGAACGGCTCGGCCCACGACAGCATCACGGCGTATGCGGACGAGGGCGACTACGACTGCATCGTCATGGGGCATCGCGGCCTCGGCGCCGTGCGCGGCATGCTCGGCAGCGTGTGCTACTCGGTGCTGCACAAGACGAACAAGCCCGTGCTCATCGTGAAGTAAGCGCGAGACGACAGGCCGAATGTGGGGAAGGGGCTGCTTGCGCGGCCCCTTCCTCGTTCTTCGGCGTGTTCTGCGTTCGCGCGCGGCGTTCGCGCGCGGCGCCTCACGCTCTACGGTCTGCGCTCGCGCTCGGCGCTTTCGCGCCTGGCGATTGGCGCCCCGCGTCTCGCGTTCCTACAGGCCCATCTCCCGCTTCAGGCGGGCGAGGTCCTCGTCGACGGCGGCGCTGGCCCCAGCTGCCGCGTACTTCTTCTCGAGCTCGGCGGCCTCGTCGACGGGCGCGGCGTTGAGCTCCTCCATGGCGTTGGCGCGGTCGAGCATCTCGTCGGCCTTGGCCTCCATGCGGTTGAACGCGCTGATGGCACCCTCGGCGCGGTCGCTCGCGCCGGTCATCTCGTTCACCTTCTGCTGCGTCTTGGCGACGGCGGCCTTCGCCTTGATGGTCTCCTTGCGCGCCTTGAGCGTCTCGATGTCGCTCACCAGCTTGTCGTGCATCTGGCGCATCTTCGCGGCGTTCTCGTGCGCGGCGTCGAAGGCCACCTTCAGCCCCTCGGCGCGGCCCGCGAGCTCCTGCTTCTTCGCGAGGAACGTGCGCGCGTCGCCTTCCTCGCCGGCGGCGAGCGCCTTGCGGGCGAGGCCCTCGTAGCGGTCGATGTCGGCCTGGTTGTCGTCGACGAGCCGCTTGCAGCGCGCCTCCTCGGCCATGACGCCGGCGGTGGCCTCCTTGACCTCGGCAAGGCTCTCGGTCAGGTCGCGCATGTACTGCTCGACCATCTTCTCGGGATCTTCGGCCCTGTCCAGCAGGTCGTTGATGTTCGCCTTGATGATGCTGGCGAAGCGATCGAGGATGTTGCCCATGGTGTTGCTCTCCTGTCTGGCCCGCAGGCCCTCTGTATCTGCATCTTCGCAGGTCGCGAAGACTGGTCCCCGCTTCTCTTCTCTTTTCCTAGCCCTTTGAGTCCTTCTGGTCGCTCTCGTACTTCTTCGCGAGCTCCTCCACCTCGGTGTCGCCGAACATCTCGAGCGGCGTGCTGAGGATCTCCTGCTGGCGGATGCGCTCGCGCTCCTTCGCTTCGCGGCGGCGTTTCAGCACCACGGCTATGATGACGGCCACCGCCAGCACGGTGACGCACACGGCGACGGGCACCACGGGCGAGGGCGTCACGCTCATGATGCGCGCGGCGGTGTCCTCGTAGGTCTTCGCGAAGATCTCGTCCTCGCTCAGCGAGTAGTCGTTGTAGTAGCGATCGAGGTAGTCGGCGAAGATGTCGAGCGCCTCGGCGTCCATGATGGTCTTGGCCTGCGAGCCGATGGTGTAGCCGCAGTTGTAGCCGCCGTTGCCGTTGTCGCAGAACACGAGCAGGAAATGCGCCTCGTCTTCGAACAGCTCGCCGTAGAGCCTCTCGGCCGTGTCGCTGAGCTCGGAGGTCGAGGTGGTGGTGCCGTTCGGCAGTATGTAGAGGTAGGGCTGTACGCCGGTGTCCATGTAGAACTGGCGCATGCCGCGCTCGAGCGTGCTCGAGTTGCTTATCCAGTCGCCGTCCTGGTCGGTGTAGTAGGGCGTCTCGACGACGGCGCCCGCGGGCAGCGCCTCGCGCTCGACCGTAGAGGCCGCGACGTTGCTCGACGAGCAGCCCGCCGAGCCGCCGAGCAGGCCGTAGGCGAACAGGATGAACACGACGACGGCTATGATGGCGAACGCGGTGCCGAGCCCGCCGCTCTTGCGCGGGGGCTTCTGCGGCCCGTTGCCGTCGGGCTTGTTGGAGTAGGGAGGCTGGTCGGGGTTGCCGGGACCGCCCGCGCCGCCGCTGCCGCCCGAGCCGCCGTGGTAGCTGGTGCGCGGGGCGTTGATGATGATGGGGCCGTGGCCGAAGAACCCGCCGAGTCCGCCGAAGCCGCCGAACCCGCCATGCGAGCCGCCGTGCGGTCCGCCCGACCGTCCGCCCGAGCCGCCATGCGAGCCGCCGCTGAACCCTCCCGACGACCGGCCGCCGCCCGAGAACCCTCCCGAGAACCCGCCTCCGCCGAATCCGCCACCGAACCCGCCGCCACCTGATCTGCCCATGAAATACCCTTTCGCAGTTCGTACAGCGTTTATTATGCGGGATTGCGGGAGCTGCGAGGCGCACGCTGCCGAAAAATTCACGTTTTCGCGAGGCGCCTGGGCTTGGGCTCGCGTTTGGCGGGCAGAGACGGCGTGCTTGCGGCTGGCATGTTCGGGGTATGCTTGCGGTCGGCACATTTGGGGCGTGCTTGCGGTTGACGCGTTCGGGGGCGCGCTCGCCCTTGCCCCGAAGGCGCCAGCAGCTGACGCGTCCGAGGCGCGCCAGCCCTGCTCGAAGAAGCTTGGAGTTTGCGCCTCCTGCCTCAGACGGCGCGGACGGGATGGCGGATGACGGTCTTGAGGCGCTCGGGTGCGCAGCGACGCGGGTCGGAGAGGTAGATCTCGTGGTGTTGACGCTGCTCGCTGAAGTCGGGCGCGTATCCGCCTGCCGTCGCGAACGCGTCCATGCGCTCTATGGTGGCGGGCTCGTCATCGTAGGGGCCGATGTGCATGCACTGGACGCATAATCCCTCCTCAACGGCAAGGAGCTCCACTTTCGAAAGGTCGATCTGCTTCTTGCGGGCGGCTTCCTCCCGAGCCCAGGCGAAGTCTTCCAGAGACACGAAGTCGGGAAGGCGGATGCAGGATATGAAGCTGAAGTCCTCCTTGCGCGCGTAGTCTATCGGCCCGTTCGCCTCGCCCTGCCGCCAGAACCCCTCGAGCGGCGGCACGACGAAGTCGAAGTAGCCGTCGATGCGGTGGTCGCCCTTCTTCGACATCTTGATGGTGAACGCAACGGCGTAGAGCAAGCCGATGGACTCCTTGTACGCGCCCGCCTCGGCGTTCGGGTCCCCCTTGCCGCGCACCGCCAGGTAGTTCATCGCGGGAACCTCCACGATGCTCGGCTTGCGCGCCGGGACGTAGAGCTCCTTGTACTCCTTCTTGTAGTCGAACGCCACGGCCATCGTCTCCGTTCCTCGTCAGGTGCCAGCGCGGGCCTTTGCCGCAAACCCGCTCGCCGCACTTTCGCTTCTCGCGCTTGGCCCTTTGCCTCTTGCCCTTCGCCTTGCGCTTAGCTCTTCGCTCTCGTGCCTTGCTTCTCGCATTCTATCCTTTACAGGCTAGCACAATCTTCCGCGGCGTTTCTCAGGTTTGCCGTGAGAAGGGGAGCCGTGGTAAGATAGTTTTGTCTTACCAACAGTGAGTAACGGTTGATGCCCATGAATGAAGTCTATGCTGATGACAGGGTGGAGACGCGGCATCCTGAGCAAAACATAGCGAAAGCCGATGCTATTGCCGCCTGGTGCAACGCCATCAGAAGCAGGCCAAGGCTAGGAAAAAACCCAGATGAGTACCTCGCGATAGGCATCGACGGCAAAGGGAGGCTGATGGAGCTCGTTGCCATCCGCAATGGCGACGGGGATTTCCTCATCTATCATGCTTTCATACCCCCTCAGCCAAACGCGAAGAAGGAACTCGGAATCATCGAAGGAAGTGGTAGGAAATGAGCAACGAGGAGCTGCGCGAGAGGTTCGGCGTGACGGCGGAGCAGCTGGACGCATGGGCTGACGAGTACGAAAGCGCCGATTGGTCGCATATGCGCTTCGGCGAGGTCATCAACGGAAGGCCGAGGGTCTCGGACGAGCCGCTTGATTCGATAACGGTGAAGATCCCGCGCTCGCGTACCGTGGCAATGAAGCGGGTGCAACAGGAGACGGGGATGACGAGGTCTGAGTTCGTGCGTCGGGCCATCGACCATGAACTAATGGCCTTGTCATAGCCGAGGTCCGGAGGTTTCATCCCTGCTTCACCCCAGCTTGCCAGCGAAGGGGCTTCCCAAGGGCTTCTGCCCCAACGCCCCGTTCCCCCTGCCCCCTTCCTTGGGGCTCGAAGGACTGACACGCCCTCTTTCCGTCCTGAGCACCGACAACGCGCCTTTTCCATCCACCATCCTGAAAAGCTGGATGGAAAAGGCGCGTTATCGGCGATTCAAGCCCCGAAAACCACCGACAACGGCGCTTTCGCATCCACTTTTCCCGAGAAATCGCCGATAACGGCCTTGTTTCATCCAGAATCACCTGAGGGGTGGCTGGAAAAGCGCCGTTGTCGGTAACCCTCTTTTGAGCATTAACCCGCATTAACCCGTAACGACCTTGCTTCCCTGCCCCAGAAAAGCAAAGCAGGCCAGCCGATGAACGACTGACCTGCGGTTTTACTGGAGCCAACGAGCGGATTCGAACCGCTGACCTACGCATTACGAGTGCGTTGCTCTACCAGCTGAGCCACGTTGGCAACATGCCTCTTTCAGAAGCGATGGTAAAGTATAGCGAACTTGCCATCACGGTGCAAGGGGCTTTTATCCTGCGACGGGGAAGCGGATGACCAGGTACACGGCGGCGATGATCACGGTCACCATCATGAGCGGGAAACCCACCTTCAGGAACTGGACGAAGGTGATCTCGTAGCCGTTCTTCTTCGAGATGTCGGAGAGCACCACGTTCGCGCTCGCGCCGATGAGCGAGCCGTTGCCGCCCAGGCACGCGCCGAGCGACACCGCCCACCACAGCGGCATGACGTCCATGCCGGACGACTCCATGGTGAGCAGGATGGGGATCATCGTGGCCACGAACGGGATGTTGTCCAAAAAGCTCGAGACGATGGCCGACGCGAACACCAGCACGAGCATGGTGAGGAACACGTCGCCGCCGGTCACGTCGATGAGCGCCTGGGCCAGCATCTCGATGACGCCGGTCTCGGTCATGGCGCCCACGATGATGAACAGGCCCGCGAAGAACGCCAGCGTGGTCCACTCGACGTTCAGCAGCGCCTTCTCGATGGACTCGCCCGAGATCAGCAGGATCAGCCCCGCCGCGCCCAGCGCGATGATAGAGGACTCCCAGCCCAGCGCGCCGTGGAACATGAAGCCCACCACCACGAGCACGATCATGACGACCGAGATCCTCAGCAGGCGGCGGTTCTCGATGTAGTCAGACGGGTTGAGCCCCATGACGTCGAACACCACGTCGCCGCTGTTCTTCTTGCGCGCGGCGCTCATCTTGCGGCCGTACAGGAAGTAGAACAGCACGATGATCACGGCCAGGATGATCACGACCGCCGGAGCGTCGTAGATGATGAAGTCGGCGAAGTCGAACCCTGCGGCCGAGCCGATCATGATGTTGGGCGGGTCGCCGATGAGCGTCGCCGTGCCGCCGATGTTCGACGCCATGATCTCGGTGATGAAGAACGGGACGGGGTCGACCTTGAGCAGCCTGCACAGCGTGAGCGTCATGGGGCCGATGAGCAGCACCGTGGTCACGTTGTCCAAGAACGCCGAGAGCACGGCGGTGAGGATGACGAACAGCATCATGATCTTCCACGGGTCGCCCTTGGCGATGTGGGCGCATTTGATGGCGAGGTACTCGAAGATGCCCGAGAGCTTCACCACCGACACGAACAGCATCATGCCGAACAGCACGCCGAGCGTGTTGAAGTCGAGGTGGTGGATGGCCGTCTCGAAGGGGATGACGCCTATGGCCATGAGCACGACGGCGCCGACGATGGCTACGAGCGCGCGGTGAACCTTCTCTGAGATGATGAGGCCGAGCGCCACGACGAATACGACGACTGAGATGATCTGGCTGGTATCCACGGGGTAGTTCCTGTCAAGCTATGGATCTGTATATCGCGTTGATTATAAGGCTTCTCAGTCGGTCAGGTTATACTAAAAAGATATGCGGTAGGTACGAGGCTTGAATCGAGGGCGTTCATGGGCATGCAGTTCGGCTTGGCGAAGGGCGTTGGCGCCGTGCTCACATGGGGGCTGAGGAGCGTCTTCCACCGTCCGGCGGCCAACACGCCGGGGAAGATCGCGCTGTACGTCGACCCGAAGCTGATCGCGCACCTGGCGCCGCGCCTGCGCGAGGGGTCGGTCGTGGTGGTGGGCACCAACGGCAAGACCACGGTGACCAACCTGATAGCCGACGTGCTCGAGCGCGCGGGCCGCAGCGTGGCGTGCAACCGCACGGGCGCCAACCTCGACTCGGGCGTGTCCACGGCAATGCTGCAGAGCAAGGGCGCCGACTGGGGCGTGTTCGAGAGCGACGAGCTGTGGCTGGCGAAGATCCTGCCGCACCTGCAGGCGCGCTACGTGGTGCTGCTGAACCTGTTCCGCGACCAGCTCGACCGCTGCGGCGAGATCGACCGCATCCAGGACAGCATCGTGGGGGCGCTGGGAACCTCGCCGGACACGGTGCTCGTGTACAACGCCGACGACCCGCTGTGCGCCATGATCGCCGAGCGCGCGGCCGCCCTGCCGGGGCGCGAGCGCACCCGCTCGGTGGCGTTCGGCGTGGAAGCCTCCATGGGGCTTGAGCAGAACGTGGTGTCCGACGCCACCATGTGCCAGCGCTGCTCGTCGATGTTCGAGTACGCGTTCCGCCAGTACGGTCAGCTCGGCATGTACCGCTGCCCGCAGTGCGGGTTTGCGCGTCCCGCCCTCGACTGGGCCGCGTGCGACGTGCGGCTCGGCGCGAGCGGGCTTGCGTTCGAGCTGGCGGGGCCGGGGGCGGCCGGGGGCGCGGAGGTGGAAGGCGCCGCGGGCGCTGGCGCCGCCGAGGGACCGTCTTCGTTCCGCGTGAGCGCGGGGTTCTCGGGCGCGTACATGGTGTACAACCTGATGGCGGTCGCGGTGGCCGCGCGCCTGCTCGGCTGCGAGCCGACGTCCGTCCAGCGCGCCATCGACGCGTTCGACCCGAAGAACGGGCGCCTGCAGGAGTACGCCGTCGGCGGCCGGCGCGTGCTGCTGAACCTGGCGAAGAACCCCACGGGCTTCAACCAAAACCTCAAGATCGTGGCGCAGGATACCCGCTCGAAGGCGGTGGCGTTCTTCATCAACGACAAGGAGGCCGACGGGCGCGACATCTCGTGGATCTGGGACATCGACTTCGAGGAGCTGGTGGCGCAGAGGGGCTGCGTGGTGTTCGCGGGCGGCATCCGTCGCAACGACCTGCAGGTGCGCCTGAAGTACGCGGGCGTGGAGGCGCAGCTGGTCGAGGGCATGGACGAGGTGTTCGCCGCGCTCGGCGCGCCCGGCGGGGCGGGACTGCCCGCCGACGCGGGCGTGTACGCGATCGCGAACTACACGGCGCTTCCCGGCGTGAAGGCGAGCCTCGACGCGATGGCCGGCTCTTCAGCTCGCCGCGCTGGCGATGCCGGCGAAGGGGGCTGCGAGGGGCCAGGTCGTGGCGAAGGTGAAGGTCGCGGCGAAGGGGACTTCGGCGAGCCGAACTGCGACGAAGGTCGCGGCGAAGGGCCAGGTCGCGACGGGAGTGAAGCCGGCCCGTCGCGCCCGCTTGCGGCACCCGCCCGCCCTGCCGCCAGCGCGGCTGCGCCCGCCGCCGGCGCGATGTCGGAGCTCGTGATAGCCCATATGTACCCCGACCTGCTCAACCTGTACGGCGACGGCGGCAACGTGCGGGTGCTCGAGCAGCGCCTGCGCTGGCGCGGCGTCCCCGTGCGCGTGCAGCGTGTGCATCACGGCGATTTGGTTGACCTCTCTCAGGTTGACCTGGTATTCATGGGCGGCGGCCCCGACCGCGAGCAGAAGCTGGCGAGCGAGGGCCTGCTCGCGCTGCGCGACGACATCGCGCGCTTCGTCGAGGAGGACGGCGCGCTTCTGGCCATCTGCGGCGGCTACCAGATCCTCGGCAAGGTGTGGCTCCTCGGCGACGAGGAGGTCCCGGGCCTCGGCGTGGTCGACCTCGAGACGCGCCGCCCCGGCACGTCGGCCGACCGCCTGATCGACAACATCGTCCTGCGCTCGCCGGTGGCGACGCTCCCGGTGGTGGGGTATGAGAACCATGCGGGCCGCACGTACCTGGGCGCGGGCGTGCGCAGCTTCGGCAAGGTGGTGTCGCAGGCGGGGCGCGGCAACAACGACGCCGACAAGGCCGACGGCATGCTGTACCGCGGCGTGGTGGGCACCTACCTGCACGGCCCGCTGCTTTCGAAGAACCCCGAGGTGGCCGACTACCTGCTCGAATGCGCCCTCAAGCGCCACGCGGCCCGCACGGGCGAAGCGCCCTGCGCGCTCGCGCCGCTTGGCGACGAAGCCGAGAAGGCGGCCAACGCCTTCATGTGCAAGCGCCTCGGCGTGTCCGCATAGGGCGCCGATCGGGGTGCGACCGTCGGCTTCGCTGGGGCCAAGCCCTCTTGCCTGCGGCAAGCTTCTGCGCGCATGGCCTGACCTCAGGCATGTCTTTGAGCTCTCGCTCGTGATGAACATGTGGATTAGATGGAATCGTCCTGTGGCTTTTCCCCATAACAGGAGGTGGGGAAGTTGCCAGATTTCGCCGAAGCCCTCAAAATGGGTCTTTGCATGTACGCTTTTCCAGGTGACGTGCGCCATGACAGACGGATCACGATAGGAGCCTCCGGGCGATGGCAAAGTCTTTTGACAGAAACTCATACGGAAGCAGGCGGGATGCGGGCGACTCTTCGCGTCCCTCCGTTCAACCGGGAAAGGTGGCCGTTCCAGGCCCTCGCCGCAGGAAGGACGCGGCGGCGGGCTCTGCGTCTTCGGCGGAGTACGCTAACCCCGTCATCCCTGCCGGCCCTGCGGGTGCGAACGCGGGCGGCACTCCCAACAACCCCTACGCGCGCAGTGCCTACACGCATGACTACGCACGTGACCGCAAGCGCAAGAAGCGCAAGAAGATCCTGATCGCGTGCTTGGCAGTGGTGCTCGTGGCGGTGCTCGGCACAGCAGCCTACGCCCTCACCAAGATGATGAGCATCCAGGGCAACCTCTCGAGCGGCGTCACCCAGGAGACGCTCGACGCGCTTGACAACGTGGAGCCAGGCGAGCCCTTCTACATGCTGCTCCTCGGCACCGACAAGTCGCAGGAACGCGATAGCGGCGCCGAGCTCGACGGCGTCTATCGCGCCGACTCCATCATGCTCATGCGCATCGATCCGCCGCAGAAGAAGGTCACGGCCATCTCGCTCATGCGCGACACCATGGTCGACATGGGCGAGTACGGCAAGCAGAAGCTCAACGCGGCGTATCCGATCGGCGGCGCGGCCTATGCGGTCGAGGTGGTGTCGGAGCTGGCGGGCGTGCCCATCTCGCATTACGCGGAGATCGACTTCGACGGGTTCTGCGAGGTCGTGGACACGATCGGCGGCATCGAGGTCGAGGTGCCCATCGAGATCGACGACCCCGATGCGGGCGGCCATCTCGACGCGGGCCTGCAGACGCTCAACGGCGAGCAGGCGCTCATCCTGAGCCGCTCGCGGCATGCGTTCGACGAGTACGGCAAGGGCGACGAGTACCGCGCCGCCAACCAGCGCATGGTGATCAGCGCCATCGCGGGCAAGGTTCTCGACTCCGACCTGAGCACCATGGTGTCGACGGTGGAGACGCTGTCGAAGTACGTGACCACTGACATGAGCCTCATGGAGATCCTCTCGCTGGCGAGCAGCATGCGCGGCATGGACATGGACACCGACTTCTACAGTTGCGTGAACCCCACCACCTCGGAGTACATCGACGGCGTCTGGTGGGAGATCATGGACGAGGACGAGTGGCACGAGATGCTGCGCCGCGTGGAGCAGGGCCTGCCGCCCGTTGAGGAGAACGTGATCGACGAGGCCACGGGCACCGTGATGGCGACGGCCGGCACGGGCGGAAGCGCCTCGGGTGACGGCACCACGACGCCGCGCCGCTCGGGTACGGTGTCGGTGCGCAACGGCACGGAGATCACCGGCGCGGGCGCGGCGGCGGCTGAGAAGATCGGGGCGCTCGGCTACAGCGTGGATACCGCGAACGCCGACGCCGCTGACTACACCGAGACGGTGGTCGTCTACGAGGACGCCTCCCAGCAGGAGCGCGCCCAGGAGATCGTCGACGCCCTGGGGGTGGGCCGCACGGTGCTCAATGAGAACGAGTACCTGTTCACCACGGACTTCCTCGTGGTCATCGGCGCGGACTGGAGCAGCGTTCAGTGAGGATCAGCGTCGTGGCGGTGGGGAAGCTCAAGGAGCGCTTCTGGGCTGACGCCTGCGCCGAGTACCTCAAGCGCCTGTCGGGCTATGCGAAGGTGACGGTGCGCGAGGTGGCTGACGTCGACCCCGGGCGCGCGGGCGGCGTGGAGGCCGCGCGCGCCAAGGAGGGGACGGCCATCTTGGCGGCCATCGCGCCTTCCTCGCACGTGGTGCTCATGGCCATCGAGGGTCGGCAGCGCTCGAGCGAGCAGCTCGCGGCGCGCCTGGACGCGCTGACGCTCGACGGCACAAGCGACATCACCTTCGTGATCGGCGGCTCGGACGGCGTGGACGCGGCGGTGTGCGCGCGCGCCGACGAGACGCTCTCGTTCGGTCCTATCACCCTGCCGCACAACCTCGCCCGCGTGGTGCTGCTCGAGCAGGTCTACCGCGCCTTCAAGATCTCGCGCGGCGAGCCCTACCACAAATAGGAAAGGAAATAGACATGCGCCTTGTATCGTGGAACGTCAACGGGCTGCGCGCGGTGCTCAAGAAGGACTTCCTCGAGACGTTCGCCGCGCTTGACGCCGACGTGTTCGCCCTGCAGGAGACGAAGTGCCAGGCGGGGCAGGTGGAGCTCGACCTGCCGGGCTACCACCAGCATTGGAGCTACGCCGAGAAGAAGGGCTACTCGGGCACGGCGGTGTTCAGCCGCGAGGAGCCCCTTCGCGTCCTGCACGGCCTGGGCAACGACTACCTCGACCAGGAGGGACGCGTCGTGGCGCTCGAGTTCGAGGCGTTCTGGTTCGTGGACGTGTACACGCCCAACGCGCAGAACGAGCTCGCGCGCATCGCGCACCGCATGGAGTGGGACGACGCCTTCCGCGACTTCGTCAAGGGCCTCGAGGAGGGTACGCTGCCGGACGGCACGACGACGTCCCCGAAGCCGGTGGTGATGTGCGGTGACTTCAACGTGGCGCACCAGGAGATCGACTTGAAGAACCCCGGCCCCAACCGCGGCAACGCGGGCTTCTCTGACGAGGAGCGCGGGAAGTTCACCGAGCTCCTCGACGCGGGCTTCACCGACACCTTCCGCCTGCTGCATCCTGACGTGACGGGCGCGTACAGCTGGTGGAGCTACCGCTTCAAGGCGCGGCAGAACAACGCGGGGTGGCGCATCGACTACTTCCTCGTGAGCGACGAGCTGGCGGGCGCCGTGGAGGCCGCCAGCATCTACAGCGAGGTATTCGGCAGCGACCACTGCCCCGTGGGCCTGGACATCGCGCTGTAGGCGCGACGGGTTGCGCGCGGCGGATCGGCCTGCCTGGGGCAGCGGGGGCGCAGCCTGCTGGCTTGGCGCTTCGCGTCTCCGGCCTGGGCTGCCCGGTGCCTGCGCAGGTACGAGGGTTGCGCGCGCGGCTGGTCAGCCTTACAATGCGCGGTAATGAATTCTGTTTCAGGGCGAGGTGGAAGTCCTCACTGGCGGTATTCGGCGGCGCGCTCAAGCGCGGGCGCCGGGAGTCCGCGACCCTGCCAAGGCATCATGTCGAGGCGGGCTGACCTGGTTAAACTCCAGGACCAACGGTCAAAGTCCGGATGGAAGAGGCAGATTTTGCGAACGCGCCGGGCGCTTCGGGCTTCGCGGCAGCTTGAAGCCGCGCGGGCCTTCCGGCGAACGGCGCGGCGTGCGGCCCTTCGAGGCGTCGGACACGCGCATCGCAATTCTTCGAGCCTTCGTGAATGGGAATTCATGCGGGCTCGTTTCCTTTCAAGGCGGGAGGCGCGACCGATCTAAGTTAACGCCTTGAAGGGAAAGGAGATCCCCATGGCCGAGCAAGCCCCGAAGGCCCCGAAGGCGCCGCGTGCGCCGCAAGCGCCGAAGACCCCGTACCAGTTCTCGAACACCAACGCGTGGAGCACGCGCCAGATGGTCACCATGGCCCTGATGTGCGCCATTGCCGCGCTGTTGCAGTTCGTGCAGATCCCGCTCATCCCCGGCGTGCCGTTTCTGACCTACGACCCGTCGCTCATGCCGGCGATGGTGTGCGGCTTCGCGTACGGCCCGGCGGCCGGCGTGGTGGTCGGCGCGATGGCCGCCGTCATCCACGGGCTCTTGCTCGGCGAGTGGGTGGGCTCGCTCATGAACATCGTGGCCACGCTGTGCTTCGTGCTGCCGGCCGCGCTGCTGTACCGCAGGCGCCGCACCTACCGCATGGCCGTCGCCGGCCTGGCGCTGAGCGTGCTCTGCGCCATCGCGGGCGCCATCGCGGCGAACCTCACCATCGGCGTGGCATTCTGGTACGGGTCGCTCGACGTGGGCCTGGCGCTCGTGCTTCCCGCGCTGCTGCCGTTCAACCTGGTGAAGGGCGTGCTGAACGCAGTGCTGACGCTGGTGGTGTACAAGGCGGTGTCGAACTTGATCACGCCGAAGAAGGACCAGGTAGTCGGGAAGTAGGAGCCCGCGCGGACGCGGACGCGGGCAGTTTGCGTGCAGGGTGCGGGCAGTCTGCGCAGGTGCGGTTGGCGCAGGGCGCGCAAGGTGCGTGAGACCCGTGCGAACGCAGGGCGCGCGGGCGCGCGGGCGCAGGCGATGCGAGGCCCGCGTCCGCAGGGCGAAGGAAGGCGGAGAGGAACCCCATGATCAGCTTCGAAGGCGTGCGCTTCGCCTACGACGGCGCCACGTCGGTGCTCGACGGCGTGGACTTGGACGTGGCCGCAGGCGAGTTCGTGTGCGTGCTCGGCGGCAACGGCAGCGGCAAGAGCACGCTGGCGAAGCATGCGAACGCGCTGCTCGTGCCCGACGCGGGCTGCGTGCGCGTCGACGGCATGGACACGCGCGAGCCCGAGAGCCTCTACGCCGTGCGCGCGACGGCGGGCATGGTGTTCCAGAACCCCGACGACCAGATCGTGGCCAGCCTCATCGAGAACGACGTGGCGTTCGGCCCGGAGAACCTGGGGCTTCCCTCTGACGAGCTGCGCCGGCGCGTCACACATGCGCTGGCTGAGGTGGGGCTTGCGGGCTTCGAGAAGAAGGAGACTGCGGCGCTCTCGGGCGGGCAGAAGCAGCGCGTGGCCATCGCGGGCGTGCTCGCCATGGAGCCGAAGGTGCTCCTGCTCGACGAGGCGTCGGCCATGCTCGACCCGCGCGGGCGCGCGGGCCTTCTGCGCGTGTGCGCCGAGCTGCACGCGGCGGGCATGACGGTGGTGATGATCACGCACTTCATGGAGGAGGCGGTGCGCGCCGACCGCGTGGTGGTGCTCGAGGGCGGGCGCATCAAGCTCGAGGGCACGCCGCGGGAGGTGTTCGCGCACGTGGATGAGCTGCGCGCGCTGAACCTGGAGGTGCCCTTCGCCGCCGACTTCTCCGCGCGCCTGCGCGCGGCTGGCGTGGAGGTGCCCCTTGAGATCGACGAGGGGTGGCTGGCGGACGAGGTGGCCGCGCGGTGGCGCGCGGCCGGCGGAGCGGGTGCGCGGGATGCGGAGACCTCGGTCGCGGCGGGTGCGCGGGGCGCGGCCGACGCTCGCGGCGCGGCGGGCAAGTCGCAGGGCGCGGCCGAAACGCCACGGGGCGCGGCTGGCAAGTCGCGGGTCGCAGCAGATCCCGCAGCCCCTCAGCCTGCGGGCGCCCCCCTCATCACCTTCGAGCGCGTCTCCTACGCGTATGACGCCGCTGTGGCGAAGCGGGGCCGCGCTTCCAGGCGCGCCCGCAAAGAGCCTGCCCAGGCGCCTGACTGGGGCAACAGCCCCGATGCGGTGTGGGCGCTGCGCGACGTGTCGCTCAGCGTGCGCGAGGGCGAGTTCCTCGGCATCGCGGGGCACACGGGCTCGGGCAAGTCGACGCTCATCCAGCACATGAACGGGCTTCTGCATCCCACGGCGGGGCGTGTGCTGGCGAGCGGCACCGACTTGGCTGACAAGCGCGTGGCGCGCGAGGTGCGCGGCAGCGTGGGGCTGGTGTTCCAGTACCCCGAGCGGCAGCTCTTCGCCGCCACAGTGTATGACGACGTGGCGTTCGGCCCGCGCAACCTGGGCCTTCCTGAGGACGAGGTGGGCCGGCGCGTGCGCGCGTCGCTCGAGCAGGTCGGCCTCGACCCCGACGTGCTCAGCGCGAAGAGCCCGTTCGAGCTCTCGGGCGGCCAGCAGCGCCGCGTGGCGTTCGCGGGCGTCCTGGCCATGCGCCCCCGCACGCTCGTCTTGGACGAGCCGGCCGCCGGCCTCGACCCCGCCGCGCGCCGCGACTTCCTCGACCTGATCGCGCGCTTGCATGCGCAGGGCATGACGGTGGTCATGGTGTCGCACAGCATGGACGACCTGGCGCGGCTGTGCTCGCGCGTGGCGGTGCTGAAGGAGGGCGAGCTGTTCGCCGTCGGCACGCCGCAGGAGGTGTTCATGCGCGCAGACGAGCTGCGCTCGATCGGCTTGGGCGTTCCGGCGGCGCAGCGCATGGCGAACGCGCTGCGTGCGAAGGGCCTGCCGCTTGCGTCGGGCGTCTTGTACGACGAGCGCTCGCTCGCACATGACCTGGCTGCGCTTTTGGGACGGAGTGCCTGATGGGACGCGTCTTCTCGTTCGGCAGCTACTTTCCCGGCACGAGCGTGGTCCATCGGTGCGACCCGCGCGCCAAGCTCGTGCTGGCATGCGCCTTCATCGTGATCGTGCTTCTGTGCGCCGACTTCCCGGCGGTGGGCGCGTGCGCCGCCTTCGTGCTCGTCCTCTACGGGGTGGCGCGGCTTCCCGTGGGCAAGACGGCCGCCTCGCTCGCGCCGCTCTCCCTCATCGTGGTGCTCGCGGCGCTGCTCAACCTGTTCGTGACGCAGGGCGGCGCCGTCTACGTGAGCCTCGGGCTCATCCAGATCAGCGAGGCGGGCGTGCGCGCATGCCTCTTCGTGGCGTCGCGTTTGGTCACCATGCTTTTGGCCATGAGCCTCGTGACCATGACCACCACCACGCTCGACATCACCGAGGCGTTCGAGCGCCTGCTCGGGCCGCTTGCGCGCGTCGGCGTGCCGGCGCACGAGCTTGCGATGATCCTCGGGATCGCGCTGCGCTTCCTGCCGCAGTTCGCCCAGGAGCTCGTCACCGTCTACCAGGCGCAGGTCAGCCGCGGTGCGCGCTTCTCGGCAAATCCGCTGGCAGGCGGGATGCGCGCGCTCACCGCGCTCGTGGTCCCGTTGTTCGCCAGCGCGTTCCGCCATGCCGAGACGCTGGCGGGCGCCATGGAGGCGCGCTGCTACCACGGGGGAGAGGGACGCACGCGCCTTTCCCCACTTGAGCTTCACGCGCGCGACGCCGTGGCCGCGGTGAGCGTGGCGGTCCTCGCCGCATGCGTGCTGGCGATCAACCTCGCGTCCCGCCTTCCCTGACGGGCGGGCGGGATCATCTGGCTTCCCAACCTGGAAAGGAGTCCTCCCATGACGGCATCCGAAGGCATGCGCACCGTTCTCACGTACCTGACCAGCATCCCCGCGTGGTACCTGGCCACTAGCGTGGATGACCAGCCGCACGTGCGCCCGTTCAGCTTCGCCGCCGAGCAGGACGGCAAGATCTGGTTCTGCACGGCCACCACCAAAGACGTCTGGGAGGAGCTTGTGGCGAACCCGAAGTTCGAGGCCACGGCCTGGTGGCCGGGGCACGGCTGGCTCATCCTGCGCGGCGAGGCGGGGCTTGAGGACCGCGCGGACGCGGCGATGCGCCAGGCGGGCTTCGACCACCTCACCATGCTCGGCGAGCGCTACGCCGGCCCGGATGACCCCACGCTCGTGTTCTTCTCGGTCGAGAATCCTTCGGCGTGGATCTGCACGCACGAGGAGTGGACGCCAATCGAGCTGTAGCGGTTGCGTGCGCTTGCGGCAGCGGCGAAGGTGCGCGCTCGCGGCAGCCACCGCGGCCGCGATGCCTGCGGGTTGTGACGTTTGCGGTGATGGTGCGCGCCGCTGCAGCGATGATGTGCCGCGCGGTCGCAGCGTTAGCTGTAGCGGTTGCGTGCGAGGGGAGCGAAGCGGCGCGGGCGCGGGGCTGCTCCGTGCTATGATGTTCCGCATCCGTTTTGTGAGGAGTTTACCGACTGTGGACCATGCGAAGATAGAAGAAGGCGTGCGCCTCATCCTCGAGGGCGTCGGCGAGGACCCGGCGCGCGAGGGGCTGGTCGACACCCCGGCGCGCGTGGCGCGCATGTACGAGGAGGTGTTCGCGGGCCTGACCGAGGATCCGACGCGGCACTTCGAGACGACGTTCGACGAGCACCACGAGGAGATGGTGCTGGTGAGCGACATCCCGTTCTACTCGATGTGCGAGCATCACCTGGTGCCGTTCTTCGGGAAGGCGCACGTGGCGTACATCCCCGCGGCCGACGGCCGCGTCTGCGGGCTGTCGAAGCTGGCGCGCCTGGTGGAGGCGTTCGCGAAGCGCCCGCAGGTGCAGGAGCGGCTCACCAAGCAGGTGGCCGACACGCTCATGGAGCAGCTGCACCCGCAGGGCGTCATCGTGGTGATCGAGGCCGAGCACATGTGCATGAGCATGCGCGGCGTGAAGAAGCCGGGCAGCAAGACCACCACGAGCGCCGTGCGCGGCATCTTCGAGAAGAGCGACGCCACGCGCGCCGAGGCGCTGTCGCTCATCCTGCGCAAGTAGCTCGCCGCGGCTGGCGGTCGCGCCCTGCGGCTGGAGGTAGGTCGCCGCAGCTGATGGTCGCGCCCCGCGGCTGGAAGCAAGTCGCCGCAGCTGGTGATCGCGTCTTGCGGTTGGAAGCAGGCCGCCGCGGCTTGGCGGCCGCGCCCCGCGGTTGCGGCCGCACTCCGCGACGACACCTGCGGCCGCGGCCCGGCGATTTCCGCTCGCTCTGCGCGGCGGGCGTTTGCGAGTGTTTCACGTGAAACACTCGTTCGCGATGGATTACTATGAGTTGCAGCCGGTTTTCGGGATGCGAGGGAAGGATCAACCAATGAAGTGCGTCATTTCCGTTCTGGGCAAGGACCGCAGCGGCATCGTCGCGGCAGTCGCCACCACGCTGGCCGAGTGCAGCGCCAACATCGACGACATCTCGCAGACCATCCTGGGCGAGGGCGAGATCTTCTCGATGACCATGCTCGTGACGCTGGCCCCCGAGACCTGCGACTTCAACACCGTGCAGGAGAAGCTCGCCGCCGTCGGCGAAGAACTCGGCGTGCAGGTGATCATCCAGCGCGAGGACGTCTTCCAGTTCATGTATTGTCTGGTCTAAAGTTTTGACTTGTATTATCTGGGGACGATGTTGTTTTGCCTGATGAGGGCAGTGCTTTGTTTCCATCGACCCCAGATAATCTATTTACGTGCCGTCTTTATCAGGAAGACGTTGTTGAACCAGTCGGGCAGGTTCTCGTCCTCCGGCGGACTGTAGTTGGCCGCCGAGAGGATCTTCTCGTTTTGCTTTGCGATGGCGCTGCTCTTCGCCTTGTCGCTCACCTGAGCGTAGATCTCGGTGGTCGAGATGTGCTCGTGGCCCAAAAGGTCGCGGATCTGCTCCAACGTGAGCCCCTCGTTAAGCCAGTGAGTCGCACGGCTGTGGCGCATCGTATGCGGCGTGACCTTCCACTCTGGGAAGAGCTGCGGTGACCTGGAACGTGCGCGCATGACGTACTTGTCCAGTACGCCTGCGACGCCGTCGCGCTTGAGTGGCTCGTTGCGGCATCCGTGGAACAGTGGGTCATTGAGCCCAAGTCCTTCGCCGCGTTTCTTGACGAGCTGGTTGACGGCCTCCGCCGTCTGCCGCGAGATGCCCACCTCGCGGTTCTTGCGGCCCTTGCCCGTCAGGAACACGCTGCTCTCGCCCCTGGTGTTGCGGCCGACGGCCAGGTGGAACGAGTTTGGCGTCAGCGACGTGAGCTCGCTGACGCGGCATGCCGAATCGTACAGGAGCTGCACGATGACATGGTCGCGAAGGCCGCCGGCTGCGGCCTCGTCGATGATGGCCTTCACCGCCTCGACGGACAGGTACTTCAGCCGGGGCGCACCGGCTTTCTTCGTGCCTATGGCCAGAATGCGGTAGCACGAGTCGAGGTGCTCCGGGGCCTCGAACTGCAGGAACCAGCAGAAGCTCTTGATAGCCGAGAGGCGGTTGTTCCTCGTGGCGACGGAGCACTCGCGCACGTCCTCGATCCACAGGAGGAAGTCGACCACCGTCTCCATGGTGAGATCGGTGAGCGCAACTTGCGTCGGAGCCTTGTTCTGCTCCTCCATCATGAACTCGAAGAGCAGGACGAAGGCCTGCTTGTACGCTCTTATCGTCCGCGGGGACGCGTCCCTTACCTTGGGCAAATGCCAGGTGAGCCATTTGGACACGAGCCGTTGGTACTCGCCGTGGCCCTCGGCGACGGCGCTAGTCTTCCTCATAGCAGACCTCCGGGAACATGGCGTCGTTGAGGCGCTCCATCGTTCGGGCGATGCGGCGACGGCTGTCCTGCGTGAGGTGCAGGTAGCGCATCGTCTCCTCGACGTTCTCGTGGCCGAGGTAGGCCGAGAGGATCGGCACGAGCGCGTGCGGGTCCTCGCCTCGCTCGGCCGCCGCGTCGAGGGCATGGCAAGCGTGGGTGTGGCGAACATCGTGAACGCGAGGGGGCGTCCCGTCGGCCGCCGAGATCCCCGCCTGCTCGAAGGCGGACTGCAGTACCTCTCTTGTCTGTTCACTGCTGTACGGGCCGCCCTTTTTCTGCGAAGACGGGAACACGACATCCGATGACTTCGGGCGCAGGCCCATGGCCTTGAAGTAGGCTTTCATCTCTGCCGTCAGAGACGTTGACATGGGGACGAAGCGGTTCTTGTGCTCCTTCGTCTTCCTTATGTGCAGCACCCCGGCGTCAAGGTCGACGTCGCACGCCAGGAGCCCGAGCGCCTCGCTGATGCGCAGGCCGCAGCCGTAGAGGAGTCGGAACAGCGTCGGGAACACGATGTGCCGAAGGGGGCTGCGCTTTGTGAACGGCATGGCGTCGAGCACCGCGAGCACGTCGGCGATTTCATCATGGTTGAACACGTACACCTGGACCTGGGTCTCGGCCTTCGGCAGGATTCTCTCGGGGATCACGTAGGCCTCGTGACCCTCGTCCCTGAGGAATGCGGCGAGGCCCCTGATGCAGCTGACCCTGTTCGCCCTCGTGCCGGGGGCCTCGCCCTCCCTGGGCTCTATCCACTTCAGGACGGCCTCCCGGGGAAGGACGCTCTCATCGCCCTCCGGCCTGTGGGCCTCCATCGCCTCGGCGATACTGCGGAGCATGTACACCTTGTTCGAGTGAACCACTTTGCCTTCGGATCGCCTGCGCATGACGAAGGCTTCGTAGAGCTCGGCGTGCGGCCCTCCTATCGCGATGTTGTCTACGATGCAAGGCATGTCGGCACCTCCAGCGCGGCCTTGCGCAGGCGCTCCACGTCGATCTCGAGGTAGAGGCGCGGCGAGTTGGAGTCCAGCTGGCCGAGCACGCTGCCGATCGTCTCGTAAGCCTCGCCCGAGTCTAGCATCGAGGTAGCCACCGAGTGGCGTATGGCGTGGGGGCCGTGGCTGCGCCCCGAGACGTCGATCCCGGCCTTGGCGCACAGGTGCGTAACGAGGTAGTACATCGTCGAGCCTTCGGCGTAGGGCCTGTGCGGCTTGTCCTCGGTGAGGAAGATGGTCCTCAGCTCCGACTCCGGGCGCTCGTGCTTGACGTAGTCGATGATGGCGAGCTTCACGGATGCCACCAGATCGAGGGTAAGAGACTGAGCGTTCTTCCTGTGCCCGACGAAGATCTCGCCCGTAGCCCAGTCAACGTCGTCGAAGGTGAGAGAGCGGATCTCTCCGATTCTCAGCCCGTAGGTCGCGAGCAGCAGGATGATCGCCACCTTCATCTTCGGGCGGCTGTCGCTTTCTGCGGCGGCGTCGAGGAGGGCGGCGACCTCCTCGGTCGTGAAGCCCGTGGGCAGCGAGGGCGCGGCCCGTGAGCACTTGCCCCTGAGGGCGCGGCCCGGGTCGCCTTGCATTTCGCGCGTCTCGGCCAGGAACCCGAGCAGGCAGCGCAATCGCGTGACCATGACGGAAACGGATTTCGGCGCCATCTCGGCCCTGAGCGAGAGCAGGTACTCCGTGACCTGCTCGGCGGTCAGCTCCTCTATCTCGGTGACCTTGGCGTCCATGACGCTGAAGAAGCGCCGCGCCGCGTTGAGCCGGCAGCGGATGGTCTTCCTCGCCAAGCCCTTTCTCGCCAAGTGCTCTCGGTACCCGTCGACGATCGGCCTGAATCGCTCGGGGCACTCGTACTGGATGTCGCTTCTTACGAGGTACACGCCGTGCCTGTCGAACTCGAGCAGCCGAGAGATGGGGAGGATGTGGCTAGTAGGCGAGTCCCTGAGCGCCTGCTTGATGAAGTCGTCCGTGAGCTCCTCGGCATCGGCTTCCTCGGCATAGCTGGCAAGCCACCTCCAGCCTTGACGGTGGCCTTCGATCGTGGCGTTCGAGAACAGCTCATCCACCATGTACCGATCGGCGTCGTCTATGACGTCTAGCAGTTTTCGTCCCATATTGATCTCCTTTCCGCTAGGTTGCGGGACGAGATCATTGTCGGGCAGGCTGCGTTAATCGAAGATATTATCTGGGCAAAGCCCAGCAACACAAGATCTTGAGCAGCCAAAACTGGCTACTGCCAAGATAATCAGTAGAAAAAATGCTGACCAGATTAACCGTTTTATTTAGCTACCTTGATAATATGTACAAGATCTAGCGCGGCTTCAACGGAGAGAATCGTATAACCCCAGTTCACAAGCTTGCATATGCGAGCTTAGAGCAGTTTTACCGCTACTCTCAGCGTATCTTGCGACGCGAAAGCCCCGCGCTTGATCAACGCGCATGCTAACGCGAAATGGGACATATGCATTACTGATAGGATGGCGCTGATTTGATAAGATCGAGTGACTAGCGAAGTCCGTGTGCGGGCGGAGCCTGACTGCAAGGGAGGGCGATGCCTATGGATGAAATTCTGCTTGCCTTGGCCGTGGCGGCCAACATAGCGAGCCTGGCAAGTTTAGGCATAACGCTATGGCAGGAATATAAGCACCGACGGATGAAGCGGGAGAAAAGGCGAGGGGTTAGCGGCAACTAGCCCCTCGATTCATCAATACCGCTCCGCCCGCCACTCGTTAACACCGACCGGGCTTCGCTAGTACAGCCTGATTATAGCATGGCCGCGCTAAGACGGCTCCCCTCGCGTAGCCATCCCCAAGAGCTCTGCATGCTGCGTTGCGGCCGGCATGTGGCAGCTGGGCGGCTGGGCGGCTGGGCGGCAAGGCAGGGCGCGCAGAGCTAGATGCTGTTCTCGGCGTAGAGGACGCCCTTTCGGGTCTCCTCCCACTCTGGGATTTCGTAGACGCGGAAGCCCTTGTCGAGCAGCTCCTGCTTGCGCAGGGAGACCTCGCTTGTCGGATCGCTCGCATCGCCGTAGGTCAGCGCTCCGGCGGGGCAGTTGTAAACGCAGTAGGGGATGAAGCCGGTGCTGTCGTCTCCTGAGCACTTGGCGCATTTCTGCTTCCAGACGGGCATCCATTTCATGTACAGGTTCGGCCATTTGCCGCCAGGCTGGTCGATCTCGCCGCCGCCTATGGTGCGGACGTATTGCCAGAACTCGTCAACGTCCAGATGATGGGCGCCTTTGCAGGCCATCGAGCAGGTCCAGCAGCCAGTGCAGCGGTTCATGTTCGCGAGGATTGTGTTCGCCATCTTAGGCCTCCTCTCCCTCGGTCTTGATTTTCCGTACGTCGCAGAGCTGATCCCACAGGCCCTCGGGCGTGTAAGGACCCGCCACGTGAGTTCACGACGTCGACCAGCTCTCCGTCCGCCATTCCGCGCTTTGCCGCCTCGACGGGATTGAGGGCGACGCCGAACTGTCGCTCAGCCAGAAGGTGGTTCTCCGCAATATTGGTGAACTGACCCTGCATGAAGTACTTGTGACGCCCGACGTAGAACTGCGAGCGGATACTGCGCGGTTCTCGCTCGATGGATACGGTCGGGCATGCGCGAAGACGTCGAGGTCGTTGCCAAGTCGATCACCGACATGTCGAAAGGCGCATTCCAGGCGGCTTTCGAAGAATAGCCGTCCGCTGCTCGCGTCGCCGCGCTCATCCCTCGTCGGGAGGCCGGCTGCCACGGGACGGCGCCGCTCAGCCCGCTTGGGCGCTGCCGGCTGGCCGCCCGTTGCAGAGCGTCACGAAATCGGCGACGGCTCGCGCAACTGCCTCGGGCGGCTCCTTCAACCCCCTGTCGCACCAATCGTTCATGATGCCCGCGCAGCCTTCGGCTACGGCGAGCATCCGAAAGCGCTGGGCGCTTTGCTCGGGCGTGGGGTTTTCGGGGAAGTCATGGAGCTCGGGAGGATCGTCCATCAGCTCGAGCAGCTTCCTGCGGAACAGGGCGCGCGCACGGTGGTCGCTCGCAATAAGAAGGTAGAAATCCTTGTTCTTCAGGCTGACCTGGCAAGTGTACAGCATGTGCTCGTACACGGAGGCGGTATCCTTGTGCGAAGAGGAGGTAAGCTCGCTGATAAGCTCGGCCTGAATGCTCTCGAGCAGGTCTTCTGGCGTGTCGTAGTGAGCGTAGAAGGTGCTGCGGCTGACGTCTGCCTCGCGGCACAGCTCGGCCACGGATATAGATCCGATTGGCTTTTCTTCGAGCAGGTCGATCAAAGCCCTTCGGAGGAGGGTCTTGGTCACTTCAGCCCGATGGTCTTTCCTGCCGGGGGCCTTCGCGTTCATCCTCTTCCTTCCTCTGCTTGACGCGGGAACCGCCTTCGTGCTCGAAGTCGCTCGCCAGCTCATTCAAAAACAGCTGCCGCTGTCCGTTGCCGAACAGCGACGAGGGTTTCTGTCCATATCCGGACACTCAGCGCAAAACATGTCGTAGCGATAAATTCACGCAGTATTTTACCCTACATCTGTCCAGTACAAAGAGGGTAGAGAGGGGAATATATGTCGAAGACACCAACGACGTCAGCTGGACTTACCCGAAGAAGCTTCTTGAAGACCACGACGGTCGCGCTGGGGGCCGTGGCTGCGGGCAGCATGCTCGCCGGCTGCGCGGCCCAGCCCGAGGCAGCGGTTGTCGAGGGCGCTTCTTACGCTCCCGGGCAGATCCTGTCCGAGGGAGAGCAGATATTCCGCGGCGTCTGCAGGCCGAACTGCTTCGGCTACTGCCACATCAACGTGCACGTGAAGGACGGCAAGGTGATCAAGACCTCGCGCGCCGACTATGCGGATCCCGCGTACAGCCGCATCTGCCAGCGCGGTCTGTCCCATGTGCAGCGCATGTACGACAACGAGCGCCTGAAATATCCCCTGCGCCGCGTCGAGGGCACCGAGCGCGGCGCCGGCCAGTGGGAGCGCATCACATGGGACGAAGCCATCGCGCAGATCGTCTCCAAGATGCAGGAGTGCCAGGGTGCGTACGGGCCGGGGTCGGTCGCCATCGCGCTCGGCACGTCGCTGGCCTCTTCGATGACGGGCTCTTACACGCGCCTGCTCCAGGCCCTGAGCATGACCATGATCCTTCCCTCGTACGACCAGGCGTCGTGCTGGGCCATGACGCGCGTGGCGGGCACTCATGACGACTGGCACGCCAACGAGCGCACCGACCTCGTGAACGCCAAGACCATCGTCGCCTGGGGGGCGAACGTCACCGACGCGCAGGTGCAGCAGTGGCACTTCGTTAAGGAGGCCATGCAGGGCGGCACCAAGCTCGTCGTCATCGACCCCACGTTCACCTACCTTGCGTCGAAGGCTGACAAATGGGTGCCCATCAGGCCCGGCTCCGACACCGCCCTGCTCCTCGGCGCAATCAACGAGATCTTCGCCCGCGACGAGCTCAACGTGCCCTACGTGCAGCAGCACACCGTCGCCCCGTTCTTGGTTCGCTCGGACACGGGGCGCTTCCTCCGCTACTCTGAGGTGAGCGCCGAGGCCGCTGCGGCGAAGGCCGCGCAGGAGGCCGCTGCTCAGAAGGCCGCCATGGCCGCCATGGAGCAGCTTATGCCCCAGGGCGAGCTGGTGGCCGGCATGGCGTATCAGTCGGTGCTCGAGTCCATGGCCTATGACGACCAGCCGGTCGTCATGCAGGGAGGCGTGCCCGTCGAGGCCAGCAAGGCGACGAGCCCCGATCTGTACGCGACCTTCGACGCCTCAGGCGTGTCGTGCACGACGGCCCTCTCGTTGCTGAAAGAGTCGGTCACCTCGTTCACCCCCGCCAAGGTGGCGGAGCTCACGGACATTCCCGAAGACACCTTCGCCGAGCTGGTGGACGTGTTTCTCGACCAGCCGGTCACGCATTACGTCGGCTACGGCCCTCAGGCCTACGCCAACGGCCTGCAGACTACGCATGCGGGCATGACGATGTGCGGGCTCATCGGCAACCTGGGGTACCCAGGCGCCTCCTACGGCTCGTATTGGCTCACGTCAACCGCCACCAACGTGATGTACAACGTCGGCGCGGGCATCGGCACCTCCCCCATGATCATCGACCTCGAGCTTCCCGAAGTCCTGCGCACGGGCAAGTTCGGCGGCAAGGACTGCCCCATCAAGATGCTCTACGTGTTCGCGGGCAACCCCCTGAACTGCTCGCCCGACACGAACAGGTGGCTGAACGACATCCTGCCCAACCTGGAGTTCGTCGTCACAGCTGATCCCATGATGACCGACACGGCCCGCTACTCGGACCTCGTGCTGCCCGTGTGCCAGTGGTTCGAAGTCGAGCAGATCACGGGCATGGGCGAGACGGCCTGCTTCAACTACAACGAGAAGGCCGTCGACCCGCTGTACGAGTCGAAGTCGGACGCGGAGATCGTGCACCTCATCGCGCAGGGGTTCGGCATGGGCGACCTCTTCCCGAAGACGTCGGGCGAGGCTCTGCAGCAGATCCACTCCGGCGAGGCGGCCGAGGCCATCGGCGCGACGTACGAGCAGATCAAGGCGAACAAGGAAGTGCGCTTCACGCCCACGAGCCCCTACATCGCGTTCGAGGGAGGCGTGTTCCCCACGGCGAGCGGGCGCTTGGAGTTCTACGCGGAGGATCCGCAGCCGCGCGGCGCAACGCACCTCGCCCCGACAGCCGAGGACATCGCGCTCGAGCATCTGCCGCATTGGTTCCCCCCGATACACGCCTGGCCCGAAAGCGAAAGCTGCCAGAAGTACCCGCTCGTGTGCATGAGCGAGCGCCCGAGGTATCGCGTGCACTCCCAGTGGCACAGCGTCCCGGCGCTCAGAGAGCTCGATCCCGAGCCCACGGTGAAGATGAATCCGGCCGACGCGCAGGAGCGCGGCATCGAGAGCGGCATGTACGTCGAGTGCTTCAACGACTTGGGCCATGCCGTGGCGAAGGCGGTGCTCTCCGATGCGATTCGTCCCGGCACGGTCGTGTATCCCAAGGGCTGGCACAGGACCCAGTTCAAGGCAGGCAGCTGGTCTGAGCTCATCCCAGGAGACTTCGACAAGTTCGCGGTGAACTCGAGCTTCATGGACACGGTCTGTGATGTTTGCCCGTGGAACGAGGGGAGTGATAGATAATGGTCCAGAAACTCGGAATAGTCATCGACATGAAGAACTGCATAGGCTGCTCGTCCTGTGCGATGGCCTGCAAGATCGAGAACAATCTGCCTGACAACATGTGGTGGAACCGCATCCTCACCGACGGGGGATCCGAGGAGGGAACGCCTTCCGGCACGTATCCCAAGGCGGGGGAGGCGTCTACGCTCGCCATGGACATCTTCCCCGTCGCCTGCCAGCATTGTGAGAACCCGGCCTGCACTCGCGTGTGCCCGGTCGGCGCCACCTACAAGGATCCCGTGACGGGCGTCGTTCGCCAGGACTACGACAAGTGCGTCGGCTGCCGCATGTGCATGAGCGCCTGCCCCTACACCGGCGTGCGCTCCTTCAACTGGGAGGAGCCGAAGTTCGCGGTCGAGTTCCCCGTGGGCGATCCCGACGTGCCCGCGCATCAGAAGCACACCGTGGAGAAGTGCACCATGTGCTGGCACCGCCTCGCCAAGGGGCTGCAGCCCGCATGCGTCGAGGTGTGCCCATCGCGCGTCAGGTACTTCGGAGACTTGAACGATCCGAGCTCCGAGGTCTCCCAGCTTCTCGCTTCTCGCGAGCACATGCAGCTTCTGCCCGAGAAGGGCACGCGTCCGTCCGTCTACTATCTCGTCTAAGGAAGGGAGAAGGAAATGACTAACGCTACTGCTCCCGCCAAGGGCGGCAAGGGACTGAACATCGCCATCATCGTCGCGGCTGTGCTCACGGTCGCCGGCATCGCCCTGTGGGTCGTGCAGCTGAGCGGCGGCATGATCCAGACCGGCATGAGGAACCTGGACTCCTGGGGCCTCTACATCACCATGTTCATGTTCTTCGTCGGCCTCTCGGCCGGCGGCCTGATCATCAGCTCCATCCCGCGCGCGTTCGGCATGGAGGGCTTCGGCGGCATCTCCAAGGTGGCCGTGTGGACCTCCATATGCGCCACGGTGTGCGCCATCGCCTTCGTCGTGGTGGACATGGGCCAGCCGCTGCGCGTCTGGGAGCTCTTCGTGTACTCGAACCTCTCGAGTCCTCTCATGTGGGACATCATCGTGCTTTCGACCTACCTGATCCTGTCGTGCGTGTACCTCTGGGCGACGCTTCGCGCCGAGGCCGGCAAGGTCTCCCAGACGGCCCTGCGCGTGATCTCCGTCATCGCGCTGGTATGCGCTGTCCTGGTTCACACCGTGACCGCATGGATCTTCGGCCTCCAGCAGTCCCACGAGTTCTGGCACACCGCGCTTCTGGGCCCGTGGTTCGTGAGCTCCGCGCTCGTCTGCGGCACCGCGCTCGTCATCGTGGTTGTCATCGCGCTTCGCAAGGTGGGCTACCTTGAGCTCGACCAGCGCTATCTCGTCAAGCTCGCCAAGATGCTCGGCGCCTTCTGCATGGTCGACCTGTACTTCTTCGGCTGCGACCTGCTGACCGCCGGCTTCCCGGGTGCTGAGGGCGCGAAGGTCGTCGAGATGCTCGTCTCCGGCCCGCTCGCCCCGTTCTTCTGGGCTGAGGTCGTCGGCACCGCGCTTGCGGCCGCCATCTGCTTCGTGCCGAAGGCGAGGACCAACGGCGCGCTCGTCGTCGCCAGCGCTCTCGCCATCGTCGCCATCTTCTGCAAGCGCGTCCAGCTCCTGGTCGGCGGCTTCCAGATCGCCAACCTCGACCTGGTCGGCGTCGTCAACCCCCATACCGTGACCAACGCGACCGGCACGCTCGCCCAAGCTTACCAAGGCATGGTCTACTGGCCCACGATGCTTGAGCTGGGCGTCGTCGTCGGCGTGTTCGCGCTGGGCGCTCTGCTGCTCCTCCTCGGTCTCAAGAAGCTTCCGCTCAAGCCGGCCGGGAAATAGCTCCTCGGAGCCCGAGCGCCTCGGCCTTCTGGCTCGGTCGCACGCTTCTGGGCGAGCGCGCTGGCCGTGCGTTCGCCCAGTCTCGCCAGAGCGCGGTCTTCCGGCATCCTCCGCGCCCCGGCGGACTTGTGGCGCAAAGGATGCGGGCGCCGCCTGGGCTTTTGCCAGGCGGCGCCTGATCGAAAGCCCGCTTCGCCGCGTCCTCGTCACCTTTTCCCCTTCTTGGCGGACCGGGCTTTCGGACAGGCGCTTGGACGGGATGTTTCGGACAAGGCGCGAGACAAGGAGGTGATCCCGTTGCCGAAGAAGATCGCAGCGACGTTCGCGGTCTTCCTGACCGTGGGCGCATGCGTGCTCGGCGCGGGCTTCGCGCTTGAGCCTGACAGCGCCGTGAGGCCTCTTTCGGCCGACTCGCCCTGCCCGGTCGTGGCCTGCGCGTCGGGTGAGTGCCACGGCTTCGACGACGTGCCTGAGCCCGATGGGATCCACGAGATGACCTGTCCTGAGACCGACTGCTCCGCTGTGGAGTGCCATGCTTGGGACACCCTGCAAGGTCGCTACAGACAGGCCTCCGATGCGTCCATGAACCTCTGGATCCTCGCGCCGATGGCTCTGGTGACGGGCTTGGTCGTGCTCGTCGGCGCGCTCTCCCGCTCGCAGAAGGGCGAGGCCGCTCAGCCTGACGAGGCTTCGAAGGGAGGTTGCGAGTGATGGACGTCAGAAGGCTCCTGACGGTCGATGCCGTCGTGCTGGTCGCCTACGTGATCGTTGCCAACCCCGCTGTCACCGGCATCGCCGTGCACGAGTGGCTGGGCTTTGGCGCCCTCGCCGTCATCATCGTCCACGTTGCAACGCACTTCGACTACCTGGTTGAGACTGCTCGCAGCTCGGCCCGTCGCCGAGGCGTGCGTCTCGCCAAGCTTGCCTTGGACGCCACGCTCGTCATCGTGCTCATGCTGTGCTGCGCCTCGGGCCTCATGGTCTCGGGCGCGGTTCTGCCAACCTTCGGGCTCTACGCCGAGGGCTACTACTTCTGGGACCCGCTGCACGCCGTATCGGCCAAGCTCTTGCTCGCGCTTCTGCTCGTGCACGTGGCGGCCAACGGGAGAGTCGTGGTCGCCGGCCTGAAGAGGAAGGACTCCGATTATGACGAATGACGAAACCTGGGCTCTGAAGGCTGTCGCCTGCGAGCTTTTGGCGCTCAGCTTCCGCTACCCGACTGCCGAGCTCGCCGAGGCCGTAGCGTCTGGGGAGTGGGCTGACGCGGCGAAGGAGGTCGCCGCAGCCCTCGACCTTGAGCTGTCCGAGTCGTTTGCCGCCGATGCCCGCGCGAACGCAGGGGCGGACCCCGACGCCCTGCTCCATGTCCTGCGCGCCGAGGCCACGCGCCTGTGCGTGGGTGCGCCCGAGCCTGTCTGCAGCCCCTATGAGGGCGTGTGGCGCGCAGCTGATGATGCCGTGCAGCCGCTTCTGTTCGTGAACCCGCACTCCATGGCCGTTGAGCGCTTCTGCAAGAGCTGCGGCCTGGGTCGACCCGAGGGCACGAACGAGCCGCTCGACCATGTTGCCACGGAGCTGGAGCTTCTGCAGCATCTCGCCATGCTCGAGGCTGGCATGGCCGCGGCCGCAGAAGGCAGCCCGGCGCCCGAGAGCCTGCCTGGCGGCTCCGCAGCCGCGGCCTATGGAAGATTCCTGGTCGAGCACGTCCTCGTCTGGATGCCGAGCTTCGCCGCCGCTGTCGCCAGGGAGGCTCGCCTGCCGTACTTCCGCGCTGCCGCCGCTCTGCTCGCGGCATTCCTCATGCGGAGCGACGGGGACGAAGCCTGCTGCTCCGCATGAGGCCTCCCTCCGCGGACGGCGGCGTCAGTCGCCGCTCACCGGGCGGTTCCTTAAATGATATAAAATTAGTAGCATTTAAGGGGCGCGATGTGGTAAGGTGCCTTCTGTGATTATTCGCGCGGATGACTCGGCTCGGCCAGCCTCCTTCGGCTGCTCAGGTTGTTGGGCGGCCAGGCGGTCTGCCTTGACGGCTCGGGCTGCCAAGCGGCCCGTCTGGCAGATGGCTTGGCTTGCCGAAGGCCCGCGTCCCATATCAGGATCAAACCAGGACCGTCAGGAGGAGCCCATCATGACTGCAACGTGCACCACGGACAAGATCACGCTCGACGGCGTTGCCGTCGAGGTCAGCTACGCCAGCGACGATGACGCCCGCGTCAGCGAGGACGAGATCCGCGCCTACCTCAAGCGCGGCTACGAGAAGTTCCCGCACGGCAAGCTGGAGTCCCTCACGCTCGACGTCGAGGGCGAGGACGTGGGCATCCACTACGGCTTGGCGCCTGCGCAGTTCGACCGCATCCGCCGCATCACGGGCTACCTGGTGGGGACGCTCGACCGCTTCAACGACGGCAAGCGCGCCGAGGAGCGCGACCGCGTGAAGCACGCCGTGCCCGCCTGCTGCCGCTAGGGGCACGTTGCTCACTCTGCGTCGTCCTGAGCGGAGCGCCCGCAGGGCGCGGAGTCGAAGGATCTGGCTGCGAGCGGAATGCGCATGCGGGCGCGCCGCGCCTGGGGCCAGGTCCTTCGACTCGCTTCGCTCGCTCAGGATGACACGGGGGGATAGCCTCGCTCGGGATGATATGAGCGCATGAGAAAAGGGAAGGGGGGCGCAACCCGGGTTGCGCCCCCCTTCCTCTTATGCTTGCTATCTTCGCGTACGTCCTTTACGCCTCGGCCGGCTTTGTGGTGACCTCGGCGGGCTTGGCGAACTCGCCGGCGCAGTGCGGGCAGCGGGTGGCGCCCTCCTTCACCTCTTCGAGGCAGAACGGGCAGGTGGGCGGCACCTCGACGACCTCCTCGCCGTTCTTGTTGCGGTGCAGCACCTTCTCGCCGGCGGTCTGGATCTTGTTCAGGGCCTTCACCAAGAGGAAGACCACGAACGCCACGATCAGGAAGTTGATGCAGGCGCTGATGAACGCGCCGAAGTCGATCTCGGTGCCGGGGATCACGAGGCCCGAGATGGCGTCAGCGCCGCCGCCTGCGATGACGTTGATGAGCGGGTTGATGATGTTGGTGGTCAGCGACGTGACGATGGCCGTGAACGCGCCGCCGATGATGACGCCGACTGCCAAGTCCATTACGTTGCCGCGGTTGATGAATTCCTTGAATTCGCTCAGGAATCCCTTCATGTGTCTTCCTCCTTCAGGTACATGTCGTGCGGGGCCAAAGGCCCTGTGGTGCGACGAAACAGTATAGCGGGCGTGGTAGAATTTCCCAAAGAATTCAGCCCGGCAGCGCGGCATTTTCCGCGGTCGGGCGCGATTGCGCGGGACGAGAGGTGCCATGACCAAGATATTCTCCCTGACCAAGCCCATTGACGCCGACATCGTGGACGCGTTCTGCGTGCTGCAGAAGGGCTTCACCGACCAGTTCGTCTACTACGACAAGCAGCGCAAGACGCGCTACATGGGGCTCGGTCGCTGCATCGCCCTGCCCTCCTTGGAGGACGTGGACTATGAGCACGGAAGCGGGCGTGCGCGCGGGGCGGCCGGCGCGGATGCCGTCGAAGGCGCCGTCGACCCTGCGGGTGGCAGCGCTCCCGCCGCCGCGGCCTCCGTCGACCCTGCGGGCGGCAGCGCTCCTGCTGCGGCCTCCGTCGACCAGCCGGCCGTGTTCTTCTCCTTCAACCGCTTCGACGCCGAGAACCCCGCGCCTGCTGACGAGCTGTTCTGCGCGTTCCCGCGGCTGCGCTTCATGCTGCCCGAGGTGGTGCTCATCGAGAACGAGCGCGGGCGCCTGCTGCAGGTGAACTCGCTGAGCCCGGTGTACGCCGGGCGCGTGGAGCGGTTCACGCGCCTCTGCGCCAACGCGCCGCGCCGCGTGCGCACGCGCATCCCGTACACGCTCGAGCCCGACTCTCGCGAGGCGTGGCGCGCCGCCATGGGCGAGGCGCTCGCCGCCATCGACGAGGGGCGTGTGAGCAAGGTGGTGCTCTCGCGGCGCCTCAAGCTCGTGGCGGCGCACCCGTTCTCGTCGAAGGACCTGCTGGTGAACCTCATCGACGGCAGCGCGCGCGGCACGGTGGTCATGTACCGCTACGCCGACGTGTTCTTCTGCGGCTGCACGCCCGAGCTTCTGGTGCGCAAGCGCGGAAGCGAGGTCGAGTCGGCTTGCGTGGCGGGCACGTGCCCGGCGGGCGCAGGCGAGCAGGAGCGCGCGCAGCTGGCAGCCGAGCTCATGGCCGACGCGAAGAACCGCGCCGAGCACGACTACGTGGTGCGCTTCATCCGCAACGTGCTCTCGCGCGTGTGCTATGACGTGGACGTTCCCGCCACGCCCCAGATCATGTCGCTCGCGCACGTGCAGCACCTCTACACCCCCGCGCGGGCGCGCGTGCTCGACGGCGTTGACCTGTGGTCGCTCATGAAGGACCTCCATCCCACGCCGGCCACGAGCGGCACGCCGGTCGGCGAGGCGAAGATGCTCATCCGGCGCATCGAGGCGTACAACCGCGGGCTCTACGTGGGCACGGCGGGCTTCGTGGACGGCTCGGGCGACGGGGAGTTCTCGGTGGCGCTGCGCACGGGCGTGTTCGACGGCGAGTGCGGCTGGGTGTACGCGGGCTGCGGCATCGTGAGCGGCAGCGACGCCGACGCCGAGTACGACGAGATCGACCTCAAGCTGCGCACCGTCCTGAGCGCGTTCGGCGAAGAGTAGCGGAGGGGCGGCATGGCGAACCAGGAGATCACGCATGCGCAGGTGACGGCGCTGTGGGTGGCGGCGTTCTTCGACGAGCTCGCGCGCTGGGGCGTGCGCGACGTGGTGGTGAGCCCGGGGTCGCGCTCGACGGCGCTGGCCATGGCGGCGTTCGAGCTGAGCCGCCGCGCGCCGGAGCGGCTGCGCCTCTACGTCGACGTCGACGAGCGGGGGGCGGCCTTCTTCGCGCTGGGGTTGGCGAAGGCGAGCGGCCGGCCGGCGGTCGTGGTGTGCACGTCGGGGACGGCGCTGGCGAACTACTACCCGGCGGTGATGGAGGCGGAGACCTCGCGGGTGCCGCTGGTGGTGCTCTCGGGCGACCGCCCGCCGCAGCTGCAGGGCCTCGGCGCGCCTCAGACCACCGACCAGCTGAAGGCGTACGGCGACCGCGTCCGGGCGTTCCGGGCGATGCCGCTGCCGAGCGCGTGCGAGCGTGACCTGGCGTTCGTGCGGCAGGCGGCGCGCGAGGCGTGCCTGGCGGCGCTCGGCGGCGCGGCGGCAGGCGCGGACGCAGGCTCGATAGGGGCTGCGAGTGCGGCAGCGGTCGAGGTGGATGCGCGTGCGGCAGCGGCCGGGGTGGGCGCGGATGCGGCCGACCCGCAGGTGGCCTCGCGCGGGTGCGCGCGCATGGCGGGGCCCGTGCACGTGAACTTCCCCTTCGACGAGCCGCTCAAGCCCGACTTCCCGGGGGCTGACGCCGTGGCGGGCGGTGACGCGTTCGCCGTGGCGCGGCGCGGAGCGGACGCCGCGGGTGCGCGGGCGGAGGCGCCGGCGGATGCGCAAGGGAAGGCGCAGGGGAGCGAGCAGGTGGAGGCGCCGACGCTGCCTGGCGCGCCGTCGCCGCTGGTCGCGGGGCGCACGGTGCTCGACGCGGAGGCGCTCGGGCGGATCGGGGGCCTGCTGCGCGGCCGCCGCGCGCTCGTGCTCGCGGGCGAGGGCACGTGCTCGACGCTCTCTGAGGCGCGCGAGGTCGTCGCGTGGGCGCACGCGCTGGGGCTGCCGCTTCTGGCCGACCCGCTCTCGGGCCTGCGCAGCGTCGACGCGCCCGAGGTCGTCGACAACTACGACAACATCTGCCGCCAGGCCGACTGCCCCGCGCCTGATGTGGTCATGCGCTTCGGGCGCTACCCCGTCTCCAAGCACGCGACCATCATGGCGGGCAAGGCGGCGCTCTCGGTGGTGGTCGACGTGGCGCAGACGCGCGACTTCCGCTTCGCCACCGACCTGCTCGTGAGCTCCTCGCCGCTCGACTTCGCGCGCAACGCGTGGAAGCAGGAGCCTGACGCGGGCCAGCAGGCGTTCTGCGCGGAGTGGGTCGCGCGCAACGACGCGGAGCGCGACCGCATCGCCAGCGTGGGCGCGCCGGGGTCCGCCTCCGCCCCCGACCTCGACCAGTTCGAGGGCGCCTACGTGCGCGCGCTGCTCGAGCTGGCGCCTGCGGGCTCGTGCGTGTTCTCGGCGAACTCGATGGCCGTGCGCGCCGTGGACACCTTCTACACGAAGGGCGCCAAGCCCCTGTGCGTGCTGTGCAACCGCGGCCAGAACGGCATCGACGGCACCACCTCCACGGCGCTCGGCGCGGCGCAGCACTTCGCGCAGACCACGTTCGTCACGGGCGACTTCACCCTGCTGCACGACTTGAGCGCGCTCGCCCTGCAGCGCGAGCTTCTGGTGCACCACGCCCCGGCGCGCTCGGTGGTGGTCGTGCTCCTGAACAACAACGGCGGCGCCATCTTCGACATGCTGCCCCAGGCGTCCGACGAGGCGTACTTCGAGCGGCTGTTCCTCGTGCCGCAGGACGTGCGGTTCGAGGACGCGGCGCGCGCCTTCGGCATCCCGTACCGCCGCGCGCGCACGGTGGGGGAGTTCGCGGAGGCTTACCGCGGGCTTCTGGGCACGCCGGGCATCAGCCTCGTCGAGGTGCGCACCCCGCTGCGGGGCGTGCGCGAGCGCTACGGGAAGTACCAGGGGTAGGGAAGGCGAGGCCGCATGACGACGTTCGTTCTGCTGCACGGCTTCGCGCAGAGCACGCGCGCGTGGGACGAGGCCACGCGTCTCCTGCGCGCGCGAGGGCATGAGGCGCGCGCCTTCGACCTGGGGGAATGCGCGCGCGAGGGGCTTGATCTGGCGGGCGTCTGCGAACGGGTCGCCCGTGCGTGCGAGGCCGCCGCCCGCCCCGCGCACGCCGCCCTTCCCGCGCCGGCGTCCCCCGCGCTCGGAGCCCTCGCCGGCCCTGGCGTCGCTCCCGCTCCCGCCCTTCCCGTCCTCGTGGGCTACTCCATGGGCGGCCGCGTCGCGCTCGAGGCGCTCGTGCGCCGCGGCCCCGAGGGCGAGGGCCTGCCCGTCGCGGGGATCGTGCTCGAGAGCGCGGGCCTCGGCCCCGCCGACGCCGCCGCGCGCGCGGCCTTCGCGGCCCGCAGCGCCGCATGGGCCCGCGACCTGCGCGAGCAGGGCGTCGAAGCCTTCATGGAGGCGTGGGCGGAGCTTCCGCTGTTCGCCTCGCAGCGCACGCTGCCCGCCTCGGCGCGCGCCCGCGTGCAGGCCGAGCGCGCGGGCAACGCGCCCGCGGCCCTCGTCTGGCAGCTCGAGGAGCTCGGCCAGCACCGCCAGGCGGACGAGGCCGCCTCGCTTTCCGCCCTCGCCCGCGCCGCGGACGCGGGCCTGCCCGTGCTCTACCTGGCCGGAGAGCTCGACGGGAAGTACGCCGCCCTCGCGCGCCGCGTGGCCCGGGGCGCGCCCGCCGCCCGCGTCAAGCTCATCGCAGGAGCGGGCCACAACACGCACTTGGAGCAGGCTCAATCTTTTGTCGAGGCCCTGGTAGACTTCGCTCAGAATAATTGAGTAAAACGCGCCGCACGCTGCACGAACCGCGCGCGGAGCGCTATCATGGCATCATTGCGCAGCCAACTGAATAGGGAGCACCATGACCGACATCCTGTGGAAGCCGGGCAAGCAGTATCGCGAGATCATCTACGAGACCTGCGACGGCATCGCCAAGATAACCATCAACCGACCGCAGCGCCGCAACGCGTTCACGCCGCTCACGGTGAGCGAGATGTACGATGCATTCACCGTCGCGCGCGACGATGCGGAGATCGGCGTCATCATCCTCACGGGCGCCAACCACGGCGGGCGCCACGAGGACGAGGCGTTCTGCTCGGGCGGCGACCAGAAGATCCGCGGCAACGGCGGCTACGTGGGCGAGGACTCCATCCCGCGCCTGAACGTGCTCGACCTGCAGCGGCTCATCCGCATCGTGCCCAAGCCGGTGATCGCCATGGTGAACGGCTACGCCATCGGCGGCGGGCACGTGCTGCACATCCTGTGCGACCTGTCCATCGCGGCCGACACGGCGAAGTTCGGCCAGACGGGCCCGAAGGTGGGCAGCTTCGACGCGGGCTACGGCGCGGGGTATCTGGCCGACATCGTGGGCCAGAAGAAGGCGCGCGAGATCTGGTATCTGTGCCGCCAGTACACCGCGGCCGAGGCGCTTGAGATGGGCCTGGTCAACAAGGTGGTTCCCTTCGACGAGCTGGAAGCGGAGTGCGTGAGCTGGGCGCGCGAGATGATGCGGTTCTCGCCCACGGCGCTGCGCCTCATGAAGGCGTCGTTCAACGCGGCCACCGACGGCCTGGCGGGCCTCCAGCAGCTCGGGGGCGACGCCACGCTTCTGTACTACACCACCGACGAGGCGAAGGAGGGCCGCGACGCGTTCAAGGAGAAGCGCGCGCCCGACTTCACCCAGTTCCCGAAGTTTCCCTGATAGCCGCGCTGAGGCGCGGCGGGCGAGAGGACCTGCTCAAGCCATGATCAACGCCTTCGAAACCACGGCTCGACGCCACCCCGACCAGGTGTTCTTCACGTTCGTGGACGCCGGGGGGCGCAAGGTGCCCTGCACGTACCGCCGCGCGCGCATCGCGGCCGCGGCCCTTGCGCGCCTGCTGCGCCGGAAGGCCGCGCGGGCGGGGTCGGTCGTGGTGGTCGACCTGCCCAACTGCCCCGAGTTCGTGCTGCTGGTGCTGGCCGCGGCCTACGGCGGCTTCTCGCTGGTGACGCTCAACCACCGCCTGGGCGAGAAGGAGAAGCTCGCGCGCCTGCTCGAGCTCGACCGCGAGGGCGCGAAGGTTGCCTACGCGGTCGACGAGGAGACGGCGCTCGCGCTGATCGCGCAGATCGAGGCGGTGTTCTCCGAAGAGGGCGACGCGTTCGCGCACGACATCGGGCGCGTGAGCCGCGTGGCGGTGACGGAACGCCAGACCGCGGTCGAGGACGCCATCCACTTCGCCGAGCGCGCCGCGCACCTGTTCGACGCCGACGAGCGCGCCGTCGTCATGTTCACCTCGGGGACCACGGGGCGCCCGAAGGCGGTCGCGCTCACGTGGCGGCAGCTCTCGAGCGCCGCGCGTGCGGCGAACCGCGCGCTCGGCGGCGGCGACGGCGCGCTGTGGCAGGCCGTCCTGCCGTTCTGCCACATCGGCGGCCTGCAGGTGCTCGTGCGCTCGATCGAGGGCGGCACGCCGCTCCTGGTCTACGGGCGCTTCGACGCGGCGCGGCTTCTGCGCGACGCGGCCGAGGCGGGCGCCACGCACGTCTCGGTGGTGGACAAGATGCTGCAGGACCTGCTCGCAGCCGACGCCGAGGCGGGCGGCGGCCTGCTCGCGCGCTACCGCTGCGTCCTTCTGGGAGGCGGCGCGCTGAACCCGCGGACGCTCGAGCGCTCGTGCGAGGCGCGCGTGCGCGTGCATGCGAGCTACGGCATGACCGAGACCTCCAGCCTGATCGCGAGCTCCCTGGCCACGCAGCGGTTCTCGGGCGGGCTCGCCCTCCTGGGCGGCTACGAGGCGCGCATCGTGGAGCCTGACGCCGAGGGCTTCGGGCGCCTGGCGGTGCGCGGCCCGGGCGTGTTCGAGGGCTACCTCAACGCGCGCGCGGCGTTCACGGTCGACGGCTTCTTCCTCACCGGCGACGTGGCGGCCCTGCGCGGGCGGCTCCTCTTCGTGAAGGAGCGCACGTCTGACATGTTCGTGTCGGGCGGCGAGAACATCTACCCCGCCGAGATCGTGGCGGCCCTGCGCCGCATCGAGGGCGTGTCGGACGCGCACGTGTTCGGCGTGCCCGACGCCACGTGGGGGCGGCGGCCCGTGGCCGTGGTCGAGCGCTCGCGCGCCGGCGTGCAGGCCGAGCACGTGGAGCGCGCCGCCCGGGCGAGCCTGTCCAAGCTCACCATGCCGAAGGCCGTCATGATGGTCGACCAGCTGCCGCGCGCCGGCATCGGGAAGGTGGACCGCGCGGCGACCGAGCGGCTCTACGAGCAGCGCGTCGAGGTGGAGCGCGTCATCCTGCACCACGTGCGCCTGCCCTTCCGGACGCCCTTCAAGACGGCGAAGGCGACGCTCTCGCACCGCGACCTCATCATCGTCGAGGCAGTTGACCACGCGGGACGCGTGGGGCTCGGCGAGTGCGTGGCGTTCTCGACCGACTGGTACCTGCCCGAGACGCTCGCGGATGACGCGCGCTTTCTGGAGGAGGTGCTCGCGCCGTTCGCGCGCGGGCGCGCCTTCGCCCACCCGCGTGAGGCGTACGACGCGTTTTCGCAGGTCGGCGGAGCTCAGGCGCATCCCATGGCGGTGTGCGCCCTGGAGAGCGCGCTGTGGGACCTGTTCGGGCGCATCCAGGGCGAGCCGCTGTGGAAGCTCGTCGGCGAGGAGCACGAGCGCCTCTGCGCGCTGTGGGAGGAAGGCTCCCACGCGCCGTTCCCGCAGCTGCCGCGCGCGGTGACGGCGAAGGGCAGCCAGGCGATGGTGCGCGCGGGCGCCGTGGTGGGCATGGGGGAGGCGCCCGAGGTGGTCGCAGGCGTGCGCGAGGCGGTGGCCGCGGGCTACAAGCGCGTGAAGCTCAAGATCGCGCCCGGCCAGGGGCTTGCCGCCGTGCGCGCCGTGCGCGAGGCGTACCCGCACCTGCTCGTCACGCTCGACGCGAACCAGAGCTTCCCGGTGCGCGACCTCGACGAGCTGCGCGCCTACGACGAGCTGGGCGTGGGCTGGATCGAGGAGCCGCTCGACGTGAGCCGCCCGAGCTTCGACGGCGTGCGCGACGCGCTCTCGCGGCTCGCGCACCTGCAGCGCGCGCTGTCGACGCCGGTGTGCGTGGACGAGTCGTACGTGACCGCGGCCGACGCCGAGCGCATCCTGCGCCACCGCGACCTGCGCTGCATCGTCGTGAAGATCGCGAAGTTCGGCGGCATCGAGCCCGCGCTGCGCTTCATCGTGCAGGCGCAGGCGCGCGGGCGCGAGGTGTGGATGGGCGGCATGTACGACACCGGCGTCTCGAAGCGCATGCACGCCGCGTTCGAGACGCTCCCGGGCATCATCGTGCCGGGGGACGTGGGCGCCACCGCGCGCTACTTCGACGTCGACGTCACCGATCCGCCCTACGAGGCGGCGCGCGGCTACGTGCTGCTCAACGGCGAGGGGCACGAGGCGGGCCTGGGGTGCGCCCTCGACAACGGCGCGCTCGCGAAGGTGAGGGTCGCCCGCGTGGAGATATAGCGGGCGCCGGCCGCGCGCATGGCTGGGCGCCCGTCGCCCCGCCTGCGCTCTGCTCCGCGCTCGGCCTGGTGCCCCCGCCGCGTCCTTCGCGCCTCTCACCTGTGGATGTGTTGCGGGTTTCGCGGCCTCCATCTCCTCCGATCCCCTCGATCCCTTACGATGAGGGTAAGTCTGTATGCACTCCAAGGAGGATCATCCGCTTCAAATGAACATCGCGATTAGCTTGGTCTTGGTTGTCCTGTTCCTGTTGATGAACGCGTTCTTCGTGATCGCCGAGTTTGCGCTGGTGCGCGTGCGCAAGTCGCAGCTTGAGATCGCGGTCGAGGAAGGCAAGCGCGGCGCCAAGAACGCCAAGACGGTTGCCGAGAACGTGAACGCGTACCTGTCCGCCTGCCAGCTCGGCATCACGCTGGCGTCGCTGGCGCTCGGCTGGCTGGGCGAGCCGGCGTTCTCCGAGCTCATCCGCCCGCTGTTCGTGATGCTGCACCTGCCCGAGGCCGCCATCTCCGTGGTGGCCGTGGCCATCGGCTACTTCATCATGACCACGCTGCACGTGGTGGTGGGCGAGCTCATCCCCAAGTCGTTCGCCATCTTCTCCACCGAGAAGTACGCGCTCATGACGGCCACGCCGCTCATCTGGTTCTACAAGATCACCTACCCCGTGATGCTGCTGTTCAACGGCATCACCAACAGCGTCGTGCGCCTGTGCGGGCACGACCCGGCCAACGAGCACGAGGTGTACACCGGCGAGGAGATCAAGCTGCTGATCGACGAGTCCACGGAGAGCGGGCTCATCAACCCCGAGCAGAACGAGTTCGTGGACAACATCTTCGATCTGGGCGACAAGGACGCCGAGGCCATCATGACGCCGCGCACCGACGTGGTGTGCCTGGACCTCGAGGACCCGCTCGAGGAGAACCTCGAGATCATCCGCCAGTACCGCTACACGCGCTACCCGGTGTGCCGCGGGTCGAAGGACCACATGGCGGGCTTCGTGCACATGAAGGACTTCTTCGGCGTGTCAGCTGACGCGTCCATGGAGGAGTGGAACGTCCGCGAGCTGCCGGCGGTGCCTGATACGATGTCGATCGCGCGCCTGCTCGAGACGATGCAGGTGAAGCGCACCGAGATCTGCGTGGTGGTCGACGAGCACGGCGGCACGGCGGGCATCGTCACCATGTCCGACGTGATGGAGCAGATCGTGGGCCGCATCGACGACGAGTACGTGCACGACGTGGAGGACGAGATCGTCGCGCTGCCCGACGGCACCTACCTCGTCGACGGCGCGCTGGCCATCGACGAGCTGGCGGAGTTCCTCGACTTCAGGCCCGAGGAGGCCGACGAGGTGGAGACGGCGGGCGGCCTTCTGCTCGCGCTGTTCGACCGCATCCCGGCCGAGGGCGACGTGACGCGGCTTTCGCACCGCGGCACGAAGGTGACGTTCACCGTGTTCGACATGGATCGCCATCGCATCGACAAGATCGGCATGCGGATCGACCGCCCCGAGGAGCCTGAGGAGGAATAGGCGCGGCAGGCGCGCGTCGCGTGGAGGCGGACTGGCTGCGGGCGCACGCTGCCCACGGCCAGCATGTTGCGCTCAGCCTGGGCTACTCCACCTTGAACCCGAGGAAGCGCTCGGCGTTGTGCCAGGTGAGGTCCTCCAGCTCGTCGTCGGTGAAGGGCAGCGCGGTGTACATCTCCAGCTCGCGCACGGGGCTCCACATGGGGAAGTCCGAGCCGAACATGAGGCGGTCGGTGCCGTAGAGCTTCGTGAGCTCGTAGGTGCGGCGCGGGCCGAGGAAGGTCTGCGCGCTCGACATGTCGAGGAAGCAGCGCTCGTCCTCGAGCAGCTCGAACGCGAGGTCGAAGATCGACCAGCCGCCGAAGTGGGCGGCGTTCACCACCAGGTTCGGGAATGCGTGCAGGATCTTCTTCAGGCGCCGCGGATGCGAGTAGTCGTAGCGGTAGTCGCCGGTGTGCATGACGAGCGGCAGCCGCCCCTCGATGATCTCGTAGATGCGCATGAGGCGCGGGTCGTCCATGTTGACGCCCTGCGTGTCGGGGTGCAGCTTCACGCCCTTGAGGCCGAGCCCGATGACGCGCTCGATCTCCGCCTCGGGGTCGGGGAAGTCCTGGTGCAGCGTGGCGAAGCCGATGAAGCTGGGGTGCGCGGCGCACTGCGCGGCGATGAAGTCGTTGATCGAGGGCACCTGCGAGGGCTTCGTGGCCACCGAGTACACCATGTGGTGCGTGATGGGGGAGCCTTCGCACGTGCTGATCAGGCCGTCTGCCGAGCCGTCGCCCTCGGCCATGTCGACGAGATAGAAGTCGCCGACGCTCTTCACGGCGCGCGCGGCGATCTTGTCAGGGTAGATGTGGCAGTGGCAGTCGATGACGGTCATGGGCGGTGCTCCTCGGGTTGTGCTTCGTAGCTGCGGCGATTGCGTCGGGCGAGCCAGCAAGCATGGTAGCACGGCCGTGCGCGCGTCGCGAGGCGGCAGGCGCCTCCGTGCGCGCGAAACGGCGGCGAAACTTCACAAGCGGCTGGATTGGGGCTATCATCGAGGGGAACAGCGAGGCGCAGGGCCGCCTTCGCTCAAGGCGATGCGCGCCTTCTGGCGTGCGCAGTGAAAGGGGTATGCCATGCTGTACAAGAAGATTCTCGTTCCCTTCGACGGCTCCGACCCGGCGAAGAACGCGCTGACGGTTGCCAAGAAGATGATCGCCGACGACGCCGAGGCGACGCTGTGCGTGCTGTCGGTGGTGCCTGCGAACGCCATCGCCGCGGAGCTCGAGTCGCCCACCAACCCGGTGGCGGGCACGCCGCTGCTGTTCCCCGACGTCGACTCCTACGAGCGCGTGATCGCCAACGCGAAGACGCGCGCCGAGGAGCGCCTGCGCGAGGGCGTCGGCGACGCGCTCGACGGCGCGAGCTTCGACGTGCGGTTCTGCGTCACCATCGCGGGCAAGACGGCCGAGGGCATTGTCGACTTCGCGGAGGAGCAGCAAGCCGAGATCATCGTGATGGGGCGTCGCGGCCTCGGCGCGCTGCGCGGCATGCTCGGCTCGGTCAGCTACGCCGTGCTCCACGAGGCCGACATCCCCGTGCTCACCGTGAAGTAGCGCGTGCGACGTTGGCGTGATGCGGGCGGGCGGCATGGATGTGCGGGCGTGCGGGTGCGGCATGTGCGGGTGACATGGACGTGCGGGCACGGCGCGGCTGGGCCTGTGATCTGCTCCAGCGTGTGCTGACGTGCGCGGGGTGCTTGCGAACACGTTGACGCGTATTGGGGCGCCCGTGAGCGTGCTGACCTGCGAATTCACGCGTTGGTGTGCGGGCGCGGCCTGCCGCGCTTGTGGAGAAACGGTGGAGCACGGACTTGCCTCTTGCGCAATTCGTCAGAGCGAGTAATATATATCCTTGCCTTTTGAAAGGCACCAGATGATGCGGGGTGGAGCAGTCTGGTAGCTCGCCGGGCTCATAACCCGGAGGTCGTAGGTTCAAATCCTGCCCCCGCGACCAAACATTTTCGCAGGTCAGACATTAGAAAGTCTGACCTGCTCCTTTTCTGCCTATATGCCGTTTTGGACTCTTCCTGCTGGAGACAAGTGGCTTGGTAGGTACAAGCGAACCGTCCGGGCATGTGCGGACAAGCGCGTGACGGTAGCAGACCGGACGGCCATGCATAGGGCGTGCGCCGCTGACCGGGTGTGGCGCATGACGACCATAGCGCGTATTGACGCCCAGCAGGTCGCGCTGCGGACAATCCGAGTCTGGCAGCGTGCGACCGGGCTAGCGGTCAGAGATGGTGGCAGATAAAATCAAGGCAACGGCAGACGCTGGTCGCAATTGCTCACCATGGTGCCAACGTACGATACACCAATTCTGCCCGAAGGCAGATACCGTGGGACAATCGAGCTGGCTCACTGGTAAGATTACTTAGTCAAGCTGGTGCTGGCTGCGGCAAGTTCAGAAAAAGGAAGGCTACGTGAAGGTTCAGCAAGATGACAAGTACAGCATACTGTCGTTCTTTTCGGGCGCAGGCTTCCTGGATCTCGGTTTTGAGCACTCTGGTTTCTCAATCAGTTTTGTCAATGAGTGGCACGAGCCTTTCATGCGAGTTTATCAATACTCACGAGCGAAGATGGGGATGGATACTCCCCGATTCGGCTACTCGTGCGACGACGTGAATTCTTATATCGGTGGTGCCGGAACGATCGGCACGATGGTCGACGAGTTGCGCGCTGAGGGCAGGTTGGTTGGGTTCATAGGTGGTCCGCCATGCCCTGATTTTTCGGTCGGCGGCAAGAACCGTGGTCGCAATGGCGACAACGGAAAACTATCGCAGTCATACGTGACGCTGATTATCGAGAATCGCCCCGACTTCTTCTTATTTGAAAACGTTAAGGGTTTATGGCGAACCGCACGGCATAGGGAATTCTACGAGGAACTGAAGCACTCTCTCCATCAGGCGGGGTATGCAACGACAGAGCGGCTAACTAATGCACTCGAGTTTGGCGCACCACAGGATCGCGACAGGATTTTGCTGTTTGGATTACGCAAAGACTTTCTGCCTGTGCATGCTTGCGACGGCGATGCTCTTCTCGGGTTTCCTTGGAGCAGCCACATCACAGAAGATCTTGAGGCGATAAAGAACCTGCCTTGGCCCGAACGAAACGCGTTTTCTAACGGCTCGATTAGGCCCATGCCCAGTGAGATTACGGGGCATGAGGCTCTGACAGTACAGTATTGGTTCAAGAAGAACGACGTCGAGCACCACCCTAATTCGAGTAGATACTTTGTTCCGAGGCAGGGCTTGACGCGGATGAAGACGGTTGGCGAAGGCGACGTAAGTAAGAAGTCTTACAAACGGCTTCATCGATGGCGCTATTCACCAACTGTCGCCTACGGCAATAACGAAGTTCATCTACATCCATATCGTGAACGGAGGCTCTCCGTATCAGAGGCGCTATCGCTGCAGTCGCTTCCTGCGGAATACGAGCTTCCCAACGACATAACACTTACGGACTCCTTCAAAACCATCGGAAATGGCGTACCTTACCTTCTTGCAAAAGGCGTTGCGACAACGATACACGAGTATCTTGATGTGACGATTGACGTGAACGCTATTGAGGCAACGCACAAAAGCGATTAATAGGGTGACCTGCTATGGATTTCAATACACTGATAGACGACATCGAAAGGCTTGTCGGGAAAGAGCTTCAGAGCATCCAAAAAGGCAGCGAAATAGTTGTCGACAACGTTGACCGTGATGCAGGGTCAATAACGTTGCATACTGCCAGCGGAAGGTCAGGGAGGCGATCGTTCTCCGAGATTACACGCCTATGGAATGCCTTGAGGAAGCAGGTTGCGGTTCATGTCGATAGCGCACTGGGCGGATCTGGGACAAGTCGAAATCAGCCAGAGACCATTCTCGCTAATCTCCCTTATGTGGAATGGCTAAAGATAGATGGTAAGAAGCACATAGTCTACGTCGGACACGACACTCACGAATCAGGAACGCTGAAAGAAATGGCCGAGCAAGAATACGTTGCTATGCGGCAAAGTATCGAAACGCAGCGCATGGCAGGTTTGGTTAACTTGTCCCGCAATCTTATCTTCTTCGGCGCACCTGGCACCGGCAAATCATTCCAGCTCAATAAGATTGGCGTTAAGACGGAGAAAAATCCCGATGGCATTTTCCCCAAAGAACATGTCAGGCGCGTGACTTTCTATCCCGACTACACGTACTCTCAGTTCGTTGGCAGCTATCGACCTTTCACCGAGGGCGGCACCATTAGTTACCGCTATATCCCCGGCCCGTTCCTCGAAACGTATATCGATGCCACGCTGCACCCCTACGATAACTATCTGCTCATCATCGAGGAGCTTAACCGGGCCAATCCTGCTGCCGTGTTCGGCGATGTTTTCCAACTGCTTGACAGGGACATTCTAGGTGCAAGTGAGTACTACGTTTCAGTACCTACTGAGATGTCAGCATGCATAAAAGTCTCGCTCGATAAGCTGGGCGAAAGTGAACGAAACGACATCGAGAACTATTTCGACCCGGATATGAACTTCCAGGAATTCTGCGACTCTGCGCTTGAGCACCTCGCGTTGCCGCCTAACATGTATATCTGGGCAACTATGAACAACGCCGACCAAGGCGTCTTCCCAATGGACACCGCATTCAAGCGTCGATGGGATTTCCGCTACATGGGTATCAACGAAGGAGAGGACGCCACGCCGTCGGCTTTGAACGGCGCGAGGCTTGATGAGTATGCCGTCGGTGTCAATGGCGCTCGTATTGTCTGGAATGAGCTGCGCAAGGCCATCAACACGCTGCTGCTTGACAATGGCGTAAACGAGGACAAGCTCCTTGGTCCCTTCTTCCTTTCTCCCGAGGCGCTGAGCGATGAGCCGTACGGGGACGAGGGCAAGAGTCGCTTTGTTTCCGCATTTGAGGACAAGGTCCTGCTTTATCTTTACGAGGATGCGGGCAAGATGAGGCGCGGAGGCATCTTCCGAGACGATGATGCCACCTTTGCCGGAATCTGTGCCGAGTTCGAGCGTGATGGTGTGGGAGTCTTCAGGCAGGGCACGGAAAAGCACCACGGCATCTTTAGTGACGTATTCGCGCAAATCGAAGAACCTGGCATGACCGACCAGGGTGACGAGGATTAGCGAATGCGCGCGGCCTACTTCTGCGAGTTGCGCCCCTATTCGGAAGACGAGATCAGAGCCGAGCTCGCTATCGGCATCGATGAGAATCGCGCGGTTATAGACGCACTCATGGACTGCGGCGTTATCCGGTACCGCACGGGTGACGAGCGCGACGAGGAAGAGACGCTCGGAGCTGATGGAGCGGACGCGACGCAACGCTACCAGTTCCGATATGTCGGCATCGCAATCGCACTTGGGCACGCCATCATCTGCTACCCGAAGTACATCAGGAGCACGGGCAGGCCGGAATGCCAGATGAGGCAGGTTCTCAGCGTCATCCGCAGGTTAGGCCAGGAAGGTAAGCTGCTCGACCCGCAGAATGGAGGCCGACGCAGCGACCAGCTCACTCTGATGATTAGGCTGCTTCTGCTTTATGACGAGTACGGCGTCTACTCGAACTATGAGGAGACGCGTTTACTAAATGGGCCGGGCGTCATCGACTGGCAGAGAACCATCGACATGGAAACCCCTGTCATCTCGAATGGTGCGCCCATTTACCTCGATTTGTGGACGCGCAAGACCAAACGCACCGAGTACGACCTCATCATGCGCCTGCATCGGGCGATACTCAGCGAGTGTTCCAGGTTCTTGGCTGAATTCGGTCTCTCTGCTCTTCTATCCATCGGCACCGTGGAGCTGACGGATGAGAGCCCGGCCGACATGGGTGAGCCCGAATACTTCCGATGGCTCATCGACCGTGAACGTGCAGGTCAGTATGTCACGTGGAAACAGGACGTTCTCGACTTGATGCGGGCCTATCTGACGGAGCATGGCGTTGGTGCAGATCGCGGTAGAGTCCTGCGTTTGGGCACGACGAGCTACTACCATGCGTGGGAGGTCGCCTGCAAGACCGCCTTCGGGGACCTGCTAGGGTGTCGGCTGCGTGAGCTTCCTATTGACCTCGCGAAAGGGTGGCGCGCGCGCAAGAGCGAGACGCTGTTGCAGATTATCCCGAGTCCGCTATGGACGCGAGCGCAGGGCATGGGCGATGCTGGGGACGTCGACACGCTCATACCAGACACTATCACGTTTGCCAAGGCGGAAGGCAGGACCCTGTTCTGCATCTACGATGCCAAGTACTACGTGCCGAGCAGGCGGGGCAAGATCCACGGCCAGCCTGGTGTGGAATCAATTACCAAACAGTTCCTGTATCAGTCGGCCTACAAAGACTTCGTTGAGGACCATGGCTTTGACGGCGTTGCGAGTGCGTTCCTCGTGCCATCCGAGGAGGATGAGCCGAAGCTGCTGGCGAGTGTGTCATTCCCGGGTGTGATGTCGGGAGCGACCGGGGCGAGTGCAAAGTTCAGTGACCATATCGACATGTGGGCGCTGCCTGCGCACGAGGTGTTCGACTGCTACCTGCGCAGACGAGAGCTTGATCCTGTGGTTTACGAATCGCTGTTGGGATGATTTGGCGAGAGACCGGATATGCCTTCTTCAGCTATTGGCCACTTCCATGAGTGATAGGGAGACGCGGACAAATAGTTGGACCAAATCGGTCCAGTTAGGTTGGAGTGGTCGAGATATCTTGGACAATTACTTAAGCATCTTCGGGCCGCATCGCGCTCTAAGCCGCAAGGGGCATTGCAGCCAATGGCGGAGCGCATCCTTCACCTGCTGTGGCAGAGCTCGACGTACTTGGAGGCATCCCGCCTCGCCTCTTCTCTTGCTTCGCATCCCCCCTTCCTCACCAGCTCGATCGCGTCTCGAATGACGCTCCTATAGTGCGTCAAGACCTGCTTTCCGCCAATCCACGAAGAAAAGACTCGTATTCGTCCCTGAGCTCAAAATGGTAGCGTCTCGAATGTTCATATGACCGACAAAGGTGTCAATAGACACTAACGTTCCCGGCCAAGATACAGACTTGGCCGGGAGCATCATCCAGGCTTCCCATCATCGAAGCCGACGCCTGTGGCTAGTAACCCATTCTGGTACCGACAGTCAGCAAACATGGTACCGCGAGTAAGCACATTTGGTACCGTTGGAGCCGAGCTCAGAATTCCGTGATGCGCGCCCAATCCGGGGGGTTGATTTGCGAAGCTAGCTGAACAGAGGCGATTCATCTGGGATGTTCGCCGCATTCTCGCAGTCATCGCAACGCTTTCACGGGAGGAGAGGAGGCTCCGGGCCGTTCAGCTGGGTTCGGAGGGCGCACCGGGCCAGGGGTCCGCAAGCCTGCCCCGGACCCAGCTGAACGCCTCTGCGGACGCGATCGGGCGGCGGTCGCCGCGTTGCCCTATGCCAGGGGCCCGAGCCCCCTCTCCCCGCGCCGGCCGTTCACGGCCCCGAGCGTCAGCGCGAGCTCGTCGAACGGGACCTCCTCCATCCCCAGGGCCGCCTCGAGCGCCTCGCAGGCCACGGGGTCGGCGGCCCTCAGCATCTGCAGCGGCGACAGGCCCATGAGGGAGGGGCGGGGCTGGGAGTTCACGTGCGACATCACGAAGGCGCAGTCCCGCTCGTCGAGGTCGTCGAAGGAGATGCCGCGGCGCTTGGGCAGCATCTTCCTGAGCTCCACGTGGTTGCGCTCGCAGGCGCCCTTCTGCTGGGACTGGCGCACGTCGCAGTAGTAGACCCTGCAGCGGGCGCCTCCGCCGAGGGCCGAGGCCTCGATTCCCGCGGTGTCGGAGAACTCGGCCCCGTTGCCGGTGAGGACGACGCCGAACAGGCGCTCGAACAGCTGCCTCCCCAGGGAGCGCTCGAGCGAGCCGAGCGCGGCGGCCACCGCGCTCGGCGCCCTCCTGGGCAGCAGCAGCGCCAGCTGGGCCTTGCACGGCCTCAGGTAGAGGGTGAGCAGGCACCGGGCGTCGCGCGCCCGCCCGATCACGGTGTCCATCTCGCACGCCCCGGCGCGCTCCGCCTCCGCCAGCGCGCAGAACGCCGCATAGGAGCGGTCGGCCCCGTGCGAGGTGGGCCTGGGCCCGGCGTGCTCGGCGCGCGGCTTGTAGCCGACCTTGCGCCTGAAGTCCATCGGGGACATGGAGAAGTAGCCGCGCTCGGCCCAGCGGTAGAGGGTCGAGGGGGCGAGGCCGAGGTGCGGGTTGGCCATGCAGACCTGCTCGGGGGACTTGCCGTCGAGGATGTCGGAGCGGATGGCGAAGGCGATCCTCTCGAAGTCCTCCTCCCGGCGGTTTATGCCGCGCCTGGACTCCGAGCGGACCCGGTCGCTGGCCGCCTGCGCCAGCGAGGCCCTGTACTCCATCCGCTGCCTGCGCCCGCAGCTCTTCCGATAGGCCATGCACCCGTTGCAGGTCCAGGGCCACTCCCTCAGGTGCGCGCACGCCACGCCCTCGGGGTCCGCCGGCACGGCCTCGCCGCGCCTCTCCCCGTCCTTCCAGGTGCGGTGCTTCCTGACCTCCTCGGTCACCGCCGCCGGCGAGCGCCCGATCGACCTCGCGATCTCGCGGCAGCCCCTGCGCTTGTCCAGCCCGTTCTGGATCGCCTCCCGGTCGGCCTTGTCGATGCGGGCGTAGCCCCTGCTCCCGCCGCCCATGACGGCTCCTTCCCGCAGGATGACCCCGTGCCGCGTCCTCGTGCCGCGGCATCTTTCCTGCGAGGGCCATTCTCGTCCTCAGCTGAACGCGTTCAGCTGAGTGCGGAGGGACCTCTGCTTCAGAAAGGGCTGTTCAGCTAGCCTCGCAAATTGACTAAAAATTTCGGCGGAAACTTATCAAAGTAAACGCAACGCCCGTGAACGTTGCGTGTTTCCCGAGGTAGGCGCAACGCTTCGGGGTTGATTGCGTAGCTGGTCCTAGGCAGAGGCCATGTCAGGGGGCAGTTTAGGAGCGTTGCGGTTTGTCTGAGGGCATGCTGACGCAAGCCCTCCCGTGAGGGCTTCAAGACTAAACGCAACGCATCGCCTTGCTCTTTTGGCGCTACCTCAGACGGGTCAGCGGCGGCTCCCCTCGCTTGGCGCGCTCTATGTCGAGGATCTCGGGCTTAAGCGTTAGCTCATCGCGGTTGACCCCATAGATGCCGAAGGCGTCGAGCAGGGCGTTTGCATCGTCGTCGCCGTAGACGAAGCGCAGCATCTGTATGGGCGACTTGCCGCCGAGGGAGGCGCGCGGGTTGGAGTTGACGTGGCTCATAAGGACCACCATGTCAGCGCAGGTAAGCTCATCGAAGATGAACATGCCCTTCTCCAGGATCTGGCGGATCTCGGTGTGTTCTTCTCGCACCCGCCCTTCTGCTGGGACTGGCGCGGGTCGCAGTAGTACAGGTGCACCTTCAAGTCGCCGTCCGCGGCGCGCTCGCCGAGCAGCTCTCCGATGCTGTTCTCGTCAGCGAACTCCTCGCCGTTGTCGGTAAGTACGACGCGCATCCATCTGGTGTGCATAAGCTTCGGCATCACGGACCTGACGTTGCGCAGCTCCTTTATGACGCTCGCGCAGTCGTGCGCCTTAAGCAGAAGCCCGAGCTGTATGTGGCACGGCAGGTTGTAAAGCGTCAGCACGGCCTGCTTGTCGACGTTGCGGCCCACGACGCAGTCGAGCTCGGTGCGTGCGTCTTTGAGGCTGTCCGGGAGCTTTTTAAACTCATCATAGCTGCGCTTGGGCGAGTGTCGGGTCGGCTTGCGCGAGGCTTTCTTCCTGCGCGGCCTGAAGCCGACCTTTCGCTCGAGCTCGAGGTTCGTGAGCCCGCCGTAGCCGGCGTCGGTCCAGCGATAGATCGTGGATTGGCTGACGCCGACGACGTCGGCATACAATACCGATATCTCATAGGGGGACAGCCCACGCGACTCCCCGTCTTTGATGCGGGCCAGCGCGGCCTCGGCACGCCCCGGGTCCATGTCGATGCCCTTCCGGGACTCGCTGCGGCGCTCGTCGGAGGCCTTCTGGGCCACCTCGGCGTCGTAGACGTATCGGTTGGCCCGGTTGCAGCCGTAGCGGTTCTTGCGGCAGCCGTTGCACACCCACGGCGCGCGCACGAGCGCGTCGCACGCGATCCGGTCGGCGTACGCCGCGCAATGGTCGCGGCAGTCCCGGGCGTCGCAGCCCGCGCAGAACGCGCCCTCGCGCAAGCACTCCGCGCACACGCCCACGCGCTTGCACCAGTTCCTGTCGCGGCACGCGGACCTGCGCCGCCTGAAGGCGCGGAGATGCCTGTTCTCGCGCACCTCCCTCGAGACGGTCGACGGCTGGCGCCCTATCAGCCTCGCGATCGCCCTGAACGAGTCGCCCCGCGTCAGCCCCTCCTCGATCTCCCTTCGCTCCCTCAAGGTCAGTTGCTTGTATTCTCCGTTCACGGTCCTTTCCTATCTGCTGTGGACGGCAAGGTTCGGCGACTAGGCACCATAGACGGAAAGGGCCTTTTTGTGTATGGCGGCGAACGCTCGGGCCGAAGGGCCCTCCCGTTCGCCGGGGGCTTGCGCCCCGTCCCGGTTCCGGACTAACCGCAACTGTTGCGCCTAGTCTGGAAGTTTGCGGTTAGCGTTGCGATGAGTATGAAAAATTTCGTAAAAATTTCGGCTGTTCGTCGTCAATGGAGAGTAGGTGCGATTCAGCGGGCAGGCGTTCACAAATTCTACACTCGCTGGTATGCTAATCAGCTACGGTGTTCGGTGCGCCAACAGGCTTCCAAGCACCGCGACGTTGCTGGAATGCGGATTGGGATGGGGCCGACATAGGCTTGAGGGCTAACATATCAACAAATGACGGCGGCCCCACTATTGGGGCTGTTGACCTTTTCTGCGGCATCGGAGGGCTTACCTACGGTCTCCGTACTAGTGGAATCAAGGTCGTTGCCGGCTATGACCTTGATGACTCCTGCGAGTATGCCTACGAGGCGAACAACGGTGAAGGGACCTTCGTCTGCAAGAACGTAAGCGAGGTAACAGGTGCCGAGGTCAACGAGCGTCTCAAGGACTTCGACATTAAGGTTCTGGTCGGTTGCGCACCTTGTCAGCCGTTTTCGACGCATCGCAAGGACAAGAAGCACCGCGAACGTCACAAGGATTGGGGGCTTCTCGCGCAGTTCGGGCGGTTGGCCGAGGAGGTCATGCCAGACTACATCTCGATGGAAAACGTGCCCGAGCTCGTGAAGGAGAGCATCTTTGTCGAATTTGTCACGAAGCTCAAGAAACTCGGCTACACTGTCGAGTACAGCGTGGTGAAGGCCGAGGAGTACGGCGTGCCGCAACATCGTCGGCGTTTGCTCCTTCTCGCCTCGAAAGAGGGCACAATCAGCTTGATTGATCCCACCAACGATGAGGAGCATGTTGTTACAGTGCGGGACGCCATTAGCAAGCTCCCAGCTGTGAAGGCTGGTGGCGTCTGCGAGGATGATCCATTGCAGACAGCAGCTGCGCTTTCCAAGTTAAATTTGCAGCGTATCCAGGCATCAATTCCAAATGGTACGTGGCGCGATTGGCCTGAAGAGTTGCGTCTCGACTGTCATAAGAAAGACAGCGGGCAAACTTACCCCTCGGTTTATGGCCGAATGGCTTGGGATGAGACGTCCCCCACTATTACCACTCAGTTCTACATGTATGGGACCGGGCGGTTCGGTCATCCGGATCAGGACCGTGCGCTCACCCTGCGCGAGGGCGCGATTTTGCAGAGTTTTCCCGAAGGATACAGGTTCATACGACCTGGCGAGAAGTTGAGCCGCAAGGCGGTCGCACGCCATATCGGCAACGCTGTGCCACCAAAACTCGGTGAAGCTGTGGGAAAGAGCATCATTGCCGCATGCGTAGGTTAAGAATGCTCTAAACCGCTTCGCTGGCCCTGTATGCGCCTGAATCGAGATAAGACATCACGTCTAAGCGTAGCTGCGTCAGGAAAGAATCGACGTTATTGATGAGCTCAGCCAGCTCTGCGGTGGTAACCTGATTGCCCGCATCGACGAACGAGACTGCCCCATGAGCAAGGTCATTCCGTCTATCTCTGATGTCCTTTAACTCGCTAGACCTAAAACCGCTTTTTGCAGCATGAATAGAGATCCCATGCTTGTCAAATAGTTTGAAAATTTCCTCACCATCAAGGTTTCCGCCTATCAAAGTTTGACGTGAACTAATGTGTATCGTGACATTTGCTATCGCCTCGTCGAGCAGCTCCTTGCTAATGCGCTCTGCCGTTTCATTGCTGGCGTTTGGATCGCGCAATTTGCGCATGCGTGTATGGTGCCATAAAATGCGCAGTTTCGCGGAAACATCCACGTAGCTGCAACTCTCGTCATCAAGACGATCATAGATGGCCTGAATCAAACTGGTGACAGAGAACTCAATGATGTTGTAGATCATGATTTTGACATTAGATCTGATGACGCTCGCAACGAGGGTAACGTCGGGCGTATCAGAAGGAAGCCCGCCGTGGTTTGCGCTTTCTGCAATGACTCGCGCTTTGTTCATTACGAACTGGTAATCAACACCATTGCCTATCCCCTGGTCGAAGAAATCCAATAGTGTTGCGAGCGTGATCATGCTCTTCGTCTCGTCAAGGCGCTCTTGGTACAGCTGCTCGTATCCCAAGACATAGTTGCTTGTATCCATGTCGCTTATCGACCTTCTTGCAGCTTCTTAACGACATACTCAATGCGTGCCTGAAGCTTAGCTTTCACGTTTGCTGAATCCGAGCGAACAAGCTGCAAGAATTCACCGTCGTTAATCCATGCGGTCATATCCCGTGAGGCCAGCTCATATTCTGCCGCTTGGGCTACTGCAACGCCTACAGAAATTGCCTCAAAGCGCGCGTGTGGGGTTGAATTCCCTGATTCGGTTTTTCTGAACCCGAGACTGCCAAGATCCTTTTGAACATACGCAAGCATGTCGGTAAAGCGTTCTGAGTATTCATCGCGTAAGTCAGCATTCTCAGCAAACTTGTCATTCATCGTCTGCGTATACTCGTCGAGATATGCAGCAACGCGATCTTTGTAGCCTTCGAACTCTGGATATCCATCAAAGTACGCAAAGAAGCGAGTGACCAGTTCCATGTCATCGTAGTGCTTACGTGCTGTTTCGCTTAACGGTGCCAGCTTTTTGAACAGATCGTTTTGCGAGAGCTCGGTTACAAGCTGACTAAAACCACCGTCCATTGAGCCACGCCTGATCTCCTGTGAGCGGAGCTTCTCGCCGGAAGAATTAATTCGGCGGAATATCTCTTGGCGCACTTCAACCGTTGTGCCTTCTTCAAGGTATACAACGCGAAAACTGGCGTTATTGAAACGTCTCTGAATCTCTTTGGGAAGCTCGGCGTAGGTCTTGCCATTAACCGTTGTTAATATCTCCAAGCCTTTCAGGACCAAGTCTCCGTTGACGAAATTTGCCAGTGCGTTCATTCTTTGAGCACCATCGACGATTTCGAGCTTCCCCTCATCAGCATCAGCGAAAAACATATACGGAATCGGCAGGCCAATCAGGACAGACTCAATGAAGTAACTGCAAGTCTTATCGGTCCACACGAAGTTACGTTGATACTCCAAGGGAATGTAGAACTCATCAGCTTTGAACTTGTCAATGAGATATTCGGCAACATACTCACGCGTGCTGAAACGGATTTCTTGTTTTCTGTCGCGAATCTGCGCAACAATCTCGGAGCCTGTGTCTTGTTTGCTGCTCACCTGATGTCACCTCAATCCAAATCGCTTGATGCGACGCATCAAGATCCTGAGAACATGCAATGGTGAAACCCACTTTGCACTCATGATTCTTATGATACCAGCCCCAATTGCAGACAGTGTGGAAGCAGAAGCGCCATTCACCGCCAAAGGAAACGAGCAGTTTGTGACTGACTTCTAGCCTATGTCCATTGTTAGGACCGATTCTCTTTTAGTTGGCCTACGATGGCGAAAGGCGGACCGACATGGTAGGTGATGAACATGGCGACAAAACGCAGGGAATCGCAAAACCGCGCAAGGTAACGGGCAGTAGCAAGTGCAAGAAGACAAGTCGCAGGTGAGCGGCAAGGACTGGGAGAAGTCTATCGCCGAACGCGACGGTCGTATCGCGAAGCTGGAGCAACAGGTGGCTGATGCCGCTATGAACGCGGAGAAGGCCGAGCAGCTTCGCAGCCAGGTCGCAGAGCTGAAGGTCTAGGGCGAGTCAGGTCACATTGATTTCAAGCTGCAGCTCGCTGACGTGCGCAACGTGCAGGCGGCGTGGCCTTTCCTTTTCGACCATGTGGCAGGTTAAAGCCCATTGAAAGCGAGTAGTATTCTCTCGCGGTACCGTCGATTGATGATGTGCTAGTGTAAGGAAGCTCCACAGTCTTGCGAAGACCTGTGCGATACGCTGTTGCTCAAATTGATGTCAGGAGAAATCGACGTTTCAATTTGGCTCTCGTTTAGCGCTGGGAGGATGCCTCGCCCTGCTCCATCAGCCCAATTATCCTGTCACTGCCTACTGCATACTTTGGGCGGCCAAATTGCTCATATTGGGCAAGGTGGCTTTGAAGAGCGGAGACGATCTCCCTGGCGGCCTCGTTGAGGATGTGCGGAATAGTTTCGTAGTAAGCATTCCCTTCTGTCCGAAACTTCACCTGATAGCGTTTCTTGATGGGAGAACATCTTGATGCAGTGGATACCATGCTTATGTTTCGGTTTCGTGGTTGGACGAGGTGGTAGCGCGAAATGCTAGCTCTTTGGAACATTGGGGCCGATGTTGGAGCGAAAAGGCACTGCGAAGTCACGCTCCTTGCCTCTAAAATTGAGTCGCAGCACCACAATGCACGGACTGTGCTTCTGCATGAACTCGCGATCACTTTCGCCATACCGGGCAAGGTAGTCATCTGATATTGAGACGATCCTCAAGGAGTAGCCCTTTCTCGAAGAACGCAGGGTGGATAGCCGCAGGGCCCGCATCATCGGGCCCTGCTAACAGGTAAATGATATTCTGCGCTTTCGCACCCCATCGTTTGCGGAGGTTATACGTACACGTGAAACGTATTCTGAATGCTGCGGTTCCCGACAGGGAAAGTGTAGCGTATCCATGCTTTTGCAGCCGTCGCTTTTACTGCACAGCTAAATAGCCATTTACCGTTTGAGGTTCGTGGATGGATAATATGTTTGCACTCAGCTGTAGTGATCAGACGGAGAATCCGATGCCTAAGTGTATCGGGGTTCATCCTCTTCCTTCTTGGATACTCTAAAGCAGAACTCTTCTGGAAATCGTGTCTTGTTCCTGCGCACTGCCTCATTGATGCGCTTGGTCTCAAGCTGATAGAGAGTCGCCAGGTCGCTGTCGAGCATAACCTGGGTACCGCGCACCGTGTATATGAGGTTGCGTATGGCCAATTCGCTTGCGGGGACGATTGCGACAGACGTGTCTTCTTCCGCCTTCATGGGCCCGGCGGATGGGGTTTTCTCTTCTCTTGCCATAACCAACCCCGCCCCTTCGCTATTAATTTGGTGAGGTGGATTATATCAAGCGCGGGAGGCGCTTGCGACAGGAGTGCCTTCCCCGTTTGTTCTCCACTTAGTCGCAGCCGCCTGGTGAGCCTTGACCGCCTCGAGCATGGTCTTCAGATGTTCGCCGGCGAAGCTGATGTTAGGCGCGGGCGCCTGCGGTTCTGTCTGGGCAGGTGGCCGTCATTGCGTGCCTCTCTGAAGGCCGGTGGAATATAATCGGGTTATGAGAGACGATATTAGGCATATGAGGCATCCCAAGTTCGCAAGGTGGCTTGCGGCGCTGCTGGTCGCGCTGTGCCTTGCGTTCGGCGGGTGCATATCCGGTGCGCTTCCGAGCGGCGGCGGTCCCGACGCGCCTTCGTCGAGCTTGGCTGCCTCGGCTGAAGACGGTGACGCCGCGGGCGGTTCCGGCTCGCAAGCAGCCGCGGGTGATGCCGATTCGCAAGCTGGCTCGGGTGGCTCCGACTCACAAGTCGGCGCCGCAGGCGGCTCCGGTCAGCAATCAGCCGCAGGTGGCTCTGACCCGCAGATCAGCGCGGACGGCACCTACTACGCCTACGACGAGATCCCTGACTTCTCTGCCGTCGAAGGCGAGGCGTTCGGGTACGAGCGCTACAGCGAGCTGGACGCGCTCGGGCGGTGCGGTGTCGCCGAGGCCATCGTCGGCGAGGAGACCGCCCCAGCTGAGGGCGAGGAGCGCGGAAGCATATCCTCGATACGCCCGAGCGGGTGGAAGCAGGCGTTCTACCCCGAGCTGATAGCCGCCAGCAACGGAGCCCTCTTCAACCGCAGCCACCTGATAGCCTGGAGCCTCGGCGCCGAGAACGCGAACGAGCGAAACCTGATCGCGGGAACGCGCCAGCTCAACGAGACGATGACCCGCTTCGAGCAGCAGGTCGCCGGGCACGTGGACGCCACGGGCGGTCATGTCTGCTACCGCGTGACCCCTGACTTCCGAGGCGGCGAGCTGGTCGCGCGCGGGGTGCTCATGGAGGCGCTCTCCGTCGAGGACGGCGGCGAGGGCATCTGCTTCAAGGTCTACATCCCGAACGTGCAGGACGGTGTCGAGGTCGACTACAAGACCGGGGACAGCAGGCGCGCGGAAGGTTAGCTCTCGGAAGCGGCATCCGGCCTTGGCGGGCAGATGGCGTGCATTCTCGACACCAAGGCGCGCAGGCTCTATTGTGATGACCGCCCGTTCGCGGAGGACGCTGAGGGCGGAAGCGAAGAGAAGAGGATCGCCTCACGGGGCGAGCTCGTCGCCCCTGCCAGAGTCACGCGCTGCCTCGCTTACGCTTGGGCGCAGAAGGGGAGGATCTGCCGGTAGGCTTCGATGAGCTGGTCGAGGGAGGTCGCGGCGTTCGCGGGGCTCGTGGAGGGCAGCCGCGTGCAGGGCATGCGCGTGGAGGGTTCGCAGTACCTCTTGTAAAGGTCAGCGGCCTTCGCGCCGGTGCAGAACACCGCCTCGACGGGCGCCTGCCCGAGCAGCCACGCGATGTCGTTCGACACGCACTCGGCGATGGTGCCGTCGCTGGCTCCCCTGATGGTGCACTCGGCCAGCACGTCCCACAGCGCGACGCCGTGCGCAAGCATGAGCTCCTTCTTCTCCTGGTTGGCGGCGGGGACCGGCTCGTTGAAGAGGGCGGCCATCACCTTCCAGAAGCGGTTCTGCGGATGGTTGTAGTAGAAGCCGGTCTCGCGCGACTTCGGCGAGGGCATCGTGCCCAAGATGAGCACGCGTGAGCGCTCGTCGAACACGGGCGCCAGGGGGTGGACCACGTGCTGCTGCGTTTGCCGGGGCGTGCCGGCTGGCTTGGGCGTCCCGCCCGGTTTGGACGCGCCAGCTTGCTCGGGCGCGGGGGAGGCCGTCGCTTCGCTCGCCGGTTCGGGCGCTTCGCCCACTCGTTCGGACGTCTCGTCCGGCCTGGACGCGCCGTCCGGCTCGGACGCGCCAGCCCGCTTTGCAACCTCCTGGTCGAGCTTCGCCAGCTCTTCGTCAAGCGCCGAGGGGATGCCGAACAGCGTCCGGCGCGAGGAGAACAGCCGCGGGCTCTTGCCGCTTGACTCCGCGGCGATGAGCGAGCCGATCAGCTCCCAGCTTGCATCTTCGCTCGTTCGCAACGCTAGCGCTCCTTTCGCTCAGGGTACGTCCGCTTCAGGTACGCCCCCGTCTTGCTGGCCTCGCAGGCGCAGAGCCCTTCCGGCGTGTCGGCTGCGACGATCTCGCCGCCGTGGACGCCGCCGCCCGGCCCCATGTCGATGACGTAGTCCGCGTTTCGGATGACGTCCAGGTCGTGCTCGATGGCGATGACGGTCGCCCCGCGCTCGATCAGCCGCTCGAACACGTGGAGCAGCGTCTCGACGTCGAGCGGGTGGAGGCCGATGGTGGGCTCGTCGAACACGAACACCGTGTCGGACTGGCCCTTCCCCATCTCGCTGGCGAGCTTCAGGCGCTGCGCCTCGCCGCCCGAGAGGCTCGGCGTCTCCTCTCCCAAGGTCAGATACCCCAGGCCCAGCTCCTTGAGCACGCCCAGCCTTCGCGCGACAAGCGGGAGGTCGGCGCAGGCGTCGAGCGCCTCGTCCACGCTCATGTCCATGAGCTCGGGGAGCGAGTGCGCGCGTCCTCCGCCCTTCGGCACGCGTCGGATGAGGCTCGCGCCCTTCGCGTAGCGCGAGCCGTCGCAGTCCGGGCAGGGGATCTCGACGTCTGGCAAAAACTGGACGTCAAGGTTGATGGAGCCCGTCCCATCGCACACGGGGCAGCGCAGCTTTCCCGTGTTGTAGGAGAAGTCGCCCGCCTTGCACCCCCGCGCCTTCGCGTCCGGCGTCCTGGCGTAGACCTTGCGCAGCTCGTCGTGCACGTTGGCGTAGGTGGCGACGGTGGAGCGCACGTTGATCCCGATGGGCGTGGCGTCGATCAGCTTGACGTGGGCGATGCCGTCGGCGGCGAGGGCCCTCACGTGCTCGGGGAGCTGGGCGCCCCGGATGGACGCCTCCAGCGCCGGGATCAGGCTCTCCAGGATCAGCGTCGTCTTGCCCGAGCCGGACACGCCGGTCACCGCGACGAGCCGCCCCTTCGGGAAGTCCACCTCCAGGGGCTTCACCGTGTGGATCGCGGAGGTTGACAGGCGGATGGTCCCGAGGGAGAACATCTCGCCGGCTGCGGCGCGCTCCCTGACGTTGACAGACGCCTCGCCCGTGAGGAAGCCGCCGATCCGCGAGCGGGGGTCGCGCGCCACGTCCTGCAGGGGCCCCTGCGCGATGATGGTGCCGCCGTTCGCGCCGGCGTCGGGGCCGAGCTCGATGAGCCAGTCGGCCTCGGAGAGCACGTTGACGTCGTGGTCCACCAGCACGACGGTGTTGCCGTCGGCGATCAGGTCCTGCATGACGCCGGTCAGCCCCTCCAGGTTGGAGGGGTGCAGGCCGATGGACGGCTCGTCGAGGACGTAGAGGACGCCGGTCGTGCGGTTCCGCACCGCGCGGGCCAGCTGCATGCGCTGACGTTCGCCGGTGGAGAGCGTCGAGGCGGCGCGGTCGAGCGTGAGGTAGGAGAGCCCCAGGTCGACGAGGCGCTTCGCGGCGGTGCCGAACGATGCGCAGATGCTCTGGGCCATCGGGCGCATCTCCTTCGGCAGCGAGGCCGGGACGCCGGCCACCCACTGCGCGAGGTCGGAGAGCGTCATCGCGCAGGCTTGCGCAAGCGAGACGCCGCGAAGCCGGGGCGCGCGTGCCGTGTCAGAGAGGCGCGTGCCTTTGCAGTCGGGGCAGACGCCCTGCTTCAGGAACTTCTCGACGCGCTTCATGCCCTTCTCGTTCTTTACCTTCGACAAGGCGTTCTCCACGGTGTAGGTGGCGTTGAAGTAGGTGAAGTCCATGTCGCCGGCGGCGCCGCTCGTCTTGTTCTGGTAGATGATGTTCTTCTTGACCGCGGGGCCGTGGAAGACGATGTCGCGCTCCTTCTGCGTCAGCTCCCGGAACGGCACGTCGGTGCGGACGCCCATCTCGCGGGCGATGTCCTTCATCAGCGACCACATGAGCGTCTGCCAGGGCGCCACCGCGCCCTCGTCGATGGAGAGGGACTCGTCGGGCACCAGCGTCGACTCGTCGACGGTGCGGACGACGCCCGTCCCGTCGCAGCGCGCGCACGCGCCTTGGCTGTTGAAGGCCAGCTCCTCCGCGCTCGGCGCGAGGAAGCGCTCGCCGCAGACGGAGCAGGTGATCGGGAGGTCGGCGGCGACGTTCAGGGAGGGCTCGGCGTAGTGGCCGTTCGGGCAGCGGTGCGAGGCGAGGCGGGAGAACATCAGGCGCAGGCTGTTCAGCAGCTCCGTGCCCGTCCCGAACGTGCTGCGGATGCCGGGCACGCCGGGGCGCTGCCTGAGCGCCAGGGCCGCCGGGACGTGCAGCACCTCGTCCACCTGCGCCTTCTCTGCCTGCGTCATGCGCCTGCGCGTGTAGGTCGACAGGGACTCCAGGTAGCGTCGGGAGCCCTCCGCGTAGAGGATCCCGAGCGCCAGGGAGGACTTGCCCGAGCCGGAGACGCCGGCGATCCCGACGATCTTGTTGAGCGGCACGTCGACGTCGACGTTCTTGAGGTTGTGCACCCGCCCGCCGCGCACCTCTATCCTGGCGGGGGCGCCGCCGGGGGTTGCTTGCGGGTGCGGGCGTGAGTGTGGCTGCGGGCGTGGGCGTGGCTGCACGGGCGTCTGCTCCTGGTTCTGATTCTGGGCTTGCCCTTGCACTCGCTTTCCCCCTTGCTTTCGCCGCTGCACGTTCCTCCGCTCCTCATCCTGGTTCGATCCTGCTTCTTCCTCATTATCCGTCTCTTTTGCTGTTCTAACGGAAGTGAAACTGATTTCACTTCCGTTAACGTCGTGCTAACGGAAGTGAAAGAGGTGGCGAAGAGGTGATCAGGCTTGTTTGTGACATATGGCAGAGCTCTTTGGGAAGTGCATTGTCCGAGCGATGCTTTGTTGGGCTATCCTGATGATGGACGAGTTTGAGTTGCGAGATGGAAGCGGGGTGGCTTATAGCCCGGGGAGTGATATTCTTGGGGCGATTTGGGAGGCGAAGAGCTGTGGATACGATGATAGCTTGGGACGATTCGGCGGGGCTGCCGGTTCTCGATGTTAGCCAGGTGGTGGAGCTTGAGCGGCGCATCGCTGCGGAAGGGACGTCGCTTTACGAGCTTATGAAGCGCGCAGGCGCGGCAGTTGCCGAGGCCGTGTGCGCCGAGATGGAGGCCATCGGGGCCGTGCGCGCGAAGGCTGCTGCGGGGCTGGAGGTCGCTGCCCCTGACGCGGCTGCCCCAGGGCCTTCCTCGGTCGTGGTGTTGGCGGGGAGCGGCAACAACGGCGGAGACGGCTGGGTGACTGCCTCGCTCCTGGCAGGCCGCGGCATGGACGTCACGTTGGTGACGAAAACGCCTGCTGACCAGGTGCGGGCCGAGCCGGCACACGCGGCTGCGCATGACGCATGCGCGGGCGCCGGCGCACCGGAGTTCGCGGTTTCCGTCAACCCTGATGCAGCGCAGCTTGACGCGCTTCTTTCCCGGGCGGACGTCGTCGTCGACGCCGTCCTCGGCACGGGCTTTTCTCGCCGCGAGGTGCGCGAGCCTTATGCGACCTGGATCAACGTTCTCAACCGCATTCGCTGCGACACGGGCGCGCGGGTGATCGCGGTCGACGTGCCCAGTGGCCTGAACGCGCAGACAGGGGAGCCGGCGGGCAGCTGCGTGCAAGCTGACATCACGGTGACCATGCTCGCCGCAAAGCCGGGCCTGCTCACGGCAAGCGGGAGAGTCCAGACGGGCAGGCTCTTCCTCGCCTCGCTCGGATGCGGCGCATAGGGCCCTCAGCTCTTCGCCGCCGATCACTCAAAGTTGAGTGACCAAGTTGAGTGAAGAATGGAGAGTTAAGTGAGCGGGTATTTGCCAGATGCGCGGTGTGCATGAGTGACGCATCGGGTTTCTACCCTGTTGCGCGAGGTGTAGCAGGACATTCGGCGATGCGCAGGGCTTTCATCACTCGAATTTTCACTCAACAAGCAAACAAATTGAGTGAAAAAGTGTATCATTGAGTGAGCGTTCGTGAACTTCCGCTGTCCCTACGAGCATTGAAGCGAGGTGCTTGATGCAAGAGCAGGATTTGAGTCCCATAGTCGAAAGGCTTCGCGCCCAACACACCGATGACGAGTTCGTTGAAGTAAAGGCAAGTGCCCAACACCTTTCCCGGGATGTGTGGGAGTCTGTGAGCGCTTTCGCAAACACTGCCGGGGGCCTCATCCTTCTCGGCCTCGACGAAAGCAACAGCTTCAAGCCTGCGAAGAGCTTCGCCATAGACAAGGTTCTCGACCAGTTCGTCTCCGGCATGGGCGACGGCGATCCGAACGGCGCTCGCGTTGCCCAGCCCCCTGCCTACCACCTCCATAGGTTTGCGTTCGAGGGATCCCCCGTGCTTGCGGTTGAGATCGAGGAGCTCGAAGCGGACAAGAAGCCCTGCTATATAGTCGGAAGGGGCCTCGTAGGCGGAAGCTACAAGCGCGTAGACGACAAGGACATCAGGCTTTCGCCAACGGAGATCTACTCCCTCACGAACTTCCTCAAGCCCTCGCGCGCCGACAGGCAGCCAGTTGAGGCGGCAACCGGAGACGACCTGTCGTCAAGGCTCGTCAACGACCTGCTTGACCGTGAAAAGGACTCGCGGGCGCTGCGTGGCGCGAAGACGAGGGATGCCAAGATGGCGCGTCTCGGCATCACCAGCGAAAAGGGTGATGTGTGTCTCGCGGGCCTTCTCGTATGCGGAAGCTACCCCCAGCAGTTCTTCCCCAAGCTTGTCGTGGACGTTGCCGTTCATCCAGGGGCGCAGAAGTCCGATCCAGCCGCGCCGGCGCGTTTTCTTGATCGCGTGATATGCGAAGGGCCTGTGGGGGAGGTGGTAGAAGATGCCTACCGGGCCATCGCGAAGAACCTCAGGACTCGCTCGGTCGTGCGGGGCGTTGGGCGCGTTGACGAGCTCGAGATACCCGAGGAGGTGCTGCGCGAGGCGCTCGTCAACGCCGTCGTTCACCGCGAGTACGGGGAGTACTTCATAGGGCAGGCGGTTTCGGTCGACATCTACCCCGACAGGGTTGAAGTGACCAACCCGGGTGGCCTCTGGGGCGGAAAGACCCTGGAGAACATCGGCGACGGCATTTCCGCCTGCCGCAACGCTGCTCTCATGAAGCTTATGTCGCTGATGCCTCTCCCAGGTGGCAGCGGCGTGTCTGCTGAAGGGAACGGGAGCGGCATTCCCCTCATGAAGAGCGCCATGGCGTCTCGTGCGCTCGCGGAGCCTCGGTTTGTCGCAGGCTTCGACAGCTTCAAGGTCGTTCTCGCAAGGGGCGATGCTGGAATTGCCGAAGGCGGGCAAGGGCCTAGCGAGATTGCGTACTATGTCGCCTCGCACGAGCCGGTCCGACAGCCCCGATGGTCGCGCGCGGAGTGGCGTCAGCGCATCCTTGCCGCTCTCGACTCAGATGAGCCTCGGGGCATACGCGAGATTGCCGAAGCGCTTGGCAGGCAGCCCGAAAACACGAGGGGCTACGTCAAGGCGCTTGTCGAGGAAGGCGTCGTGATGGCTACCGCTCCCCAGACAAGCAAGAACAGGAAATACCTCTTGAGCCCTCAGCCCTTCGCCGCCGATCACTCAAAGTTGAGTGACCAAGTTGAGTGAAGAACGAAGAGTTAAGTGAGTGACGCGCACGCCAATTTGAGTGACGAGGCTTTGCTCGGGTGATGCGTGGGGCTTGCGCCCGCATGATGACGATCGCAAGCCCCGCATTAAGTCCCACGTGAACTCCAAGCGCCTTACGGCTCCGCGCTGCCGCTCGGCGAGCGGCCTTACGGCTTCATCAGCACCTTCGCGGCGGGGGCGTGGGACGTGATCTCCTGCTCGATGCGGTCGAAGCACTCGAGGATGTTGATGCCCTGGGGGCAGGCCTCCTCGCAGGCGCCGCAGCGGAGGCATTCGCTCGGCAGCTTCTTGCCGCCGTTGAACCGCACGACGAAGCCGAGCTGGTAGTGCGCCTCGGCGGGGTCGCCGTAGTTGATGAAGTGGTTGAGCACCGTGAGCGAGCCGGAGATGCCGATGCCCGCGGGGCACACCTTCGCGCAGTAGTCGCAGCCGGTGCAGGGCACGATGCCGCTCGAGCGCATCGCCTCCTGAGCGCGCTTGATGGCCGCGTGCTCGGCCGCGGTCAGCGGCTGGAAGTTCTCGAACGCGCGGCAGTTGTCCTCCACCTGCTCAAGCGTGTTCATGCCCGAGAGCGTGCAGAAGACGCCCTCGGCGCTGGCGGCGAAGCGCAGCGCGGCGGTGGCGTAGGAGTCGTTCGGCATCTCGGCGTCGAGGATCTCGCGCACCGCGCGCGGCGGGTTCGCCAGAAGGCCGCCCTTGACCGGCTCCATGGCCGCGACGGGCTTGCCGTGCCGGCGTGCCACCTCCACGCACTCGCGCTCGCGGAACGACGGGCTGTCCCAGTCGTTGTAGTTCACCTGCAGCTGGACCATCTCGGCCTCGGGATAGTCTGCGATGAGCTGCTCGAGCTCCTCGGGCGTGCAGTGAGCCGAGAAGCCGATGTGGCGCGTCAGCCCGCGCTCCTTCGCGCGCTTCACGAACTCCCATGCGTTGAACTGCTCGAACGTCGCGGTGCGCCTGCCGCCGAGGTTGTGCATGAGGTACATGTCGAGGTACTCCACGCCCAGGTTCTCGAGCGTTTCCTGGAGCTGGCGCTCGAGGTCCTCCTCGCAGGTGCAGTGGGTCCACGTGACGCACTTCGACGTGAGGAAGAACGAGTCGCGCGGATGGCGCTTCACGAGCGCCTCGCGCAGCGTGACCTCGCTGTTGGGGTAGGCCCAGGCGGTGTCGAAGTAGTTGCCGCCTGCCTCTAGGTAGCGGTCGATCATCTTCGCGGTGTGGTCGATGTCGACGGTGTTCGTCTCGCGCCCCTCAAAGCGCATGCATCCGAATCCCAGCGGGCTTATCTTGCTCACGTCGAACGTCATGCCTTGCTCCCTTTCCTCCTGATCCAACTTCCAGCGTATTTGCCGATGGGAAGAGTTTAGCGTATGGCGTGCGGCTTTCGCGCGGGGAGGCGAAGGCCGCAGCGATGTCGAAGTATTTCGCGAAGTAAGCTGAGCTGGCGAAGAGAGCACGCCAGACACGGAGGTGCAGCTTGTTCTGTGCGTAGGCGCGGGCGCGGAGGGTTATACTTTGCCCTAGCTGAAGCTTGTGACCTTTTGGGGCGGAGAGCCTGATGGACGGGCTGTTTTCGCCTCCAAGTACGATATCGCCTACCGGTACGTGCTGCTCGCCGAAGAGCGCTACCTGTTCGAGGTAGGGCGCACGCTCTCCCTCGAGGACGGCTTGCTGGGATTCTTTCGCCGTGTTCTACGGCGGGCACGGCGACACGTACACGCGCGAAGAGGTCCAGGCTCTTCTGGATTAGCGAGGGAGGGAGGCTGCTATGCGGCGAGCGCAGAAGGCGAGCGGGCGACAGGCGGCAGACGCTTGCGAGAGCAAGGTCATTCGATCGGTATGCGGCGGTTGCCACAACTGCTGCCCGATCATGGTCAAGGTGGAGAACAATCGCGTCGTGCAGGTGGAGGGCGTCCCCGGCGATCCTCGCACAGGGGGCGCGCTGTGCGCCAAGGGCCAGGCGGGGCCGCAGATCGCGCATGACCCGCGACGCCTCATGTACCCGGTTCGCCGGGCGGGCGAGCGCGGTGAGGGAAAGTGGAAGCGCGTGAGCTGGGATGACGCTATCGCCGAGCTGGCCGGCAAGATCAAGGCGGCCCTCGAGGAGCAGGGGCCTCGCTCGGTGGGGTTCATCCGCGGCCAGGCGCCGGGCTGGGGCTTCACCTACGACATGACCCAGCGCGTCGCCCATGCGGTGGGCACCGACGTGGGCATGGGAGCCTCGGAGTGCTTTGTCCCGCGCGCCGTCATGGAGGGGACGACTTACGGCGGCATGCCTTCGCACTGCGACTACGACAATGCCGACCTGCTGATCTTCTGGGGCAAGCAGCCTGCGTTCAGCGTGGCGCCTTCGTTGCGCAAGATCTACGACGCGCACGAGCGCGGCGCGCGCCTGGTGTGCATCGACCCGCTTCGCTTCCACCTCGGCGCCACGGCAGACGTGTTCCTGCAGCCCGAGCCTGGCACCGACCTCGCCCTGATGCTCGCCATGATCTACGTCATCGTCGACCGCGGCCTGTGGGACAGCGAGTTCGTCGACGCCTACACGAACGACCCGGGCCTCAAGCGCCTCTCGGCTCATGTGCGCGGGGAGAACAACCAGGGCGTTCCCTACACGCCGCAGTGGGCCGAGGGCATCACCGGCGTTCCCGCCGCGGACATCGAGGCGCTTGCCGTGGAGTACGCCACCACCAAGCGTGCGGGCATCGTCTCCGGGCACGGCCTGGAAGGGCGCGTCAACGTCTCCCAGACCACGCGCGCCCTGTGCATCCTGCGCATCATCACGGGGCACCTCGATCGCGTCGGCTGCGACGTGTTCACGCCAAAAAGCCCTGATCGCGACCCTAACTTCACCCTGATCGACCACATGGTCGAGGGCTTCGAGCCCACGCATCCCACCAAGATGTTCCACGTGCCGCCCTACAACCACCCGGACTCCAGCTGGCCGCTGCTGTTCAGCGGCCAGGGGCTCATTCCGACGCCCGATATGTACCGGCTGATGCGCGAGGGGCAGCTGAAGGTGGCCGTCTTCCAAGGCGCCAACATCATGGTGACCCAGCCGCAGCCGGGCGTGACGCGCGCGGCCATGGCGAACGTCGACTTCATCTGCGCCATCGACCCGTACCTGTGCGAGACGGCCCAGCTTGCCGACTTGGTTCTGCCCGCTGCCACCTATCTCGAGCGCACCGAGCCTGAGTGGTTCAAGTCCGACGTGTGGCTGCCCATCCTGACCTTCCGCCAGAAGTGCGTCCAGGTGGGCGAGGCTCTGCCCGATACGCAGATCATGATCAAGCTGGGGCGCGCCTTGGGGTTCGAGGAGGAGTTCCCGACCGAGGACATCGACTACTACATTGACGCCGATCTGCGCCCGTCGGGCATAACCGCAGAGCAGCTGCGGAAAAGCCCCAGCGGCATAGCCTTCGCGGACATCGAGTACGAGAAGTTCAAGACGGCGGGGTTCCGCGCGCCGGGAGGCAAGGCCAACATCTACGGCGAGGTTCTGGAAGCCAACGGGTTCGACCCGCTGCCGAGCTGGATCGAGCCGGTTGAGTCGCCGCGCGCCAGGCCCGACGTGGCCCGGGACTACCCCTGTGTGGTGTTTACCGGCCGCAGCGGCCCCATGTACGTGCATGAGCAGCGCCGCACCATCCCCTGGCTGCGCGAGATGCAGCCCGAGGCGTACCTGTGGATCAACGGCGCATGGGCGCGCGAGCAGGGGATCGAAGACGGCGAGCTGGTGGAGGTGTCCTCCCCGCGCGGCTCCATTCGCATCAAGGCGGAGCTGACGAGCGTGCTGAAGCCCGGTTGGCTGTACGTCCCGGGAGGTTGGGCCGAGCAGAACTACAACGAGCTGGGGATCGACGACGAGCTCGACCCCATCTCGAGCCAGGCGAACTACACCATGTGCCTGGGCCGCGTGGACAAGATCGGCGCGGACGAGGCAGATGAGAAAGGCACGGTGAGGTAGACATGCAGCATGCGTTCCATTTCAACGTAAAGAGGTGCGCGCAGTGCTTCGCGTGCGAGGTTGCGTGCAAGTCTGCCCACGGTCTGCGCCCCCATGTGCAAGAGGAGCCCGGCGCGAGCGGTCCGCGCTTCCGCCAGGTGGTCACGCTTGAGAGCGAGGACGGGTCTGCCCCCGTTCAATATGTGAGCATGGCCTGCATGCACTGCGGCGATGCCGCCTGCATGAGCGTGTGCCCGGCGGGCGCCATCTACCGCGACCATGAGTTCGGCGCTGTTCTAGTGGACCACGCGAAGTGCCTCGGCTGCCGCTACTGCTCCTGGGCTTGCGAGTTCGGTGCGCCGCAGTTCGACCGAGACGGCCTCATGGTCAAGTGCGACATGTGCATCGACCGCCTTCGCGAGGGCAAGAAGCCCGCGTGCGTGCAGACGTGCTGCGGCGGGGCCATCACGCTCGAGCCGGTTGAGGGCGGCGTCAACGCGCCGCGCGAGACGGCGGCGCGGCGCATGAGCGCGGCGAAGCGCCTCCTGTAGGGGCAGCGTTGTCCGTCGTCCTGAGGGAGGAGAGGCGAAGCGAGCTGCCGCTCATCGCGTTCACGACGCTGGTGTCGGCGGCCGAGGGCGTGTGCCTGTGCGCTCTCGCGGGGATGGGCGTCAGCGCGCTCGTGGGTGGGGGCGCGTTTGACCTGGCGGGGCTGGGCGCTTTGGCTGCCCTCGCCTGGGTCCTGACGAGCATCGGCATGGCGGCTTCCGTCGCGCATCTCGCCAAGCCCTTGCGCGCCCCTCGCTCGCTCGCCAATCTGAGGTCGTCATGGCTCTCTCGCGAGATCGCCGCCGTAAGCGCTTTCTGGGCGCTGCTCTTTGCGTGGCTTGCGGCGTGCGCCTTGGGGCGCACGCTCCTTGCGGTGGCGGCGAACCTCCTTGCGGTGGCGGCAGGCGCGGCGCTGCTCGTCGTGGTGGCGCTGGCGTACAGGGTCTCGCCGCGTCCGGCATGGTGCGGCCCCGAGGGCCTGGCCGAGCTGTGGGCCTGCGCGTTGGGCGCGGGCCCCGCGGCGTCTTTCGCGTTGGCGGGCGGTGGCGCGATGCCCCTTGCGGCTTCCTGCGCGTTCGTGGCCGTCAGCCTAGGCGGGTTGGCGGTTGACGTGTGGTCGCATCGTGCGCGCAGGGGGCGGCTCCAGGCGATCGCTCCCCGATCTGACGAGCGGGTTTCGCTCACGTTGGCGCGCTATGCGCAGCTGTGGCCTTGCGTCTGGAGGCTCTGGGCTGCGGAGGGCGTCTGCTGCGTCGTCTTCGCGGCGGCCGTCGTGTTGGCGGGCGTCGGGGTGCACGGCGTCGTCGTCGCGGCGCTTGCCGCCGCTGCGGCTGTCGGCCAGCTGTGCGTTCACGCGCAGCATCGCAACCTGTTCTACGAGCTTCCCGTCCAGGTTCGCTGGGCAGCCAGGCTGCGCAAATAGCCCGAGTCAGGGCGAGGTCGGGCATGGTGGCGTGGGTCGCGCGTCGGCGCGGGCATGAGTCGGCACGGGACACGCGTCGGCACGGGACACGCGCTATAATATGCAGTTGAGAATAATATGAGTGGAGTTGGGCATGCCCCCTCCATCCGCCGCTTTCCCGTAGAGAAAGGCTCCGAACACATGCTGTTTCTTCTGACCGCGCCGCGCCAAACGGGAAAGACCCGATGGCTCGAGAGGCTGATAGGCGACTTTGACGCGGCAGGCGTCTCGTGTCGGGGCGTGGTGGCTCCGGGCGTGTGGGAGGAGAAGCCGGACGGGTCGTTCGAGAAGCTGGGCATCGACAACCTGCTCCTACCTGGCAAAAGGCGCCTCCGCTTCGCGCTGAGGAGGGACTTGGCGAAGGCTGCGGGGGCGTTCCGCCCGTCGAGCCAGAGCGCTGCGGCGAACTTGGGGTGGGAGATCTCCGACGACGCCATGTGGGAGGTGAACGCGCACTTCGCGAAGATGAGGAGCGCGGGCGCCGACGGGCGGCTTGGCAAGGGCGGGCTTCTCATCGTGGACGAGCTCGGGCCGCTCGAGCTTCTGCGCGGCGGCGGCTTGGCCGAGGCGGTGGCGGCGGTGGCGGACGGCGCGCTATCGGGCAGCGAGCATGCGCTGGTGGTGGTGAGGCCCGAGCTGGTGGACCTCGCGGAGGAGCGCTTCGCCCGAGCCTGGGGCGGGGCGAAGCGCATCGCGCCTGATGAGGAGGGTCGGCTCGCCGTGATGCGCGCCTTGCGCGCCTTAGGCGCCTCGGGCCGCTGACCCTTCGGCGCGCTGGCTGGCGGCATGCGCGCGTGTCGGCCGGCGCACCCGCCCTTTGGCGCTCGGCAAACCGACAGACGGCACGCGCGCGCCGGTTTCGCCCCTTACTCCTTGCCGTTCCAGCAGTAGGTGCAGATCTTCTCCGGGGGGATGCCGATGGCCTCGATCATGCCCTCGAGCGACTGATAGCCCAAAGAGTCGAAGCCCATCTGCTCGCAGATGCTTCTGAGCAGGCACTTCCCGCGTTCGGTGGAGCTGTCGGCGTACTCGTCGAGGTGCTTCTGCCCCTCGTCGCCCTCGAGCTCCTGCACCACGCGGCGCGCGATGAGGTCCATGTCGGACTTGCCGCGCGAGAAGCTCAGGTACTTGCAGCTGAACATGATGGGCGGGCAGGCGCTGCGCATGTGCACCTCGGCGGCGCCTGCGCTGTACAGGAAGTCCACCGTCTCGCGCAGCTGCGTGCCGCGCACGATGGAGTCGTCCACGAACAAAAGCTTCTTGCCATCGATGAGCTCGGGCACGGGCACCTGCTTCATGTGCGCGATGCGGTCGCGAATACGCTGGTCAGACGGCATGAACGAGCGCGACCACGTCGGCGTGTACTTGATGAACGGGCGCGCGAAGGTCTTCTTGCTCGCGGTGGAGTAGCCGATGGCGTGCGGCAGGCCCGAGTCGGGCACGCCGGCCACGTAGTCCACGTCGGGCAGGGTGCCGGCCGCGGCCTCGTTGCGCGCCATGATCTCGCCGTTGTGGTAGCGCATGACCTCCACGTTGCGCCCCTCGTAGTTCGAGTTCGGGTATCCGTAGTACACCCACAGAAACGCGCAGATCCTCATGTCCTCGCCCGCCGGCGCGATGGTCTCGTACTCGTCGGCGTTGACGCGCACGATCTCGCCCGGCCCCAGCTCGTACTCGTCAGCGTAGCCGAGCTTCTGGTAGGTGAACGACTCGAACGAGATGCAGTGGCCGTCGTCGTTCTTGCCGATGAGCACGGGAAGGCGTCCCATGCGGTCGCGCGCGGCGATGATCTCGCCGTCCTCGGTCATGATGAGCAGCGTGAGCGACCCGTCCACCGCCTCCATGGCGTAGCGGATGCCCTCGACGAAGCTGTCCTTCTGGTTGATGAGCGCGCCGATGAGCTCGGTGTCGTTCACCTTGCCGGAGCTCATGGCCATGAACTGGCTGCTCCCGCTGTCGAAGCAGGCGTCGATCAGCTCGTTGAAGTTGTTGATGGCGCTCACGGTGGTCAGCGCGAACGTCCCGAGGTGCGAGCGGATGAGCAGCGGCTGCGGGTCGGTGTCGGAGATGCAGCCGATGGCGCTGTTGCCGTGGAAGCTGGCAAGCTCCTTCTCGAACTTCGTGCGGAAGGGGGTGTTCTCGATCGAGTGGATCTCGCGCTGGAACCCGCCCTTCTCCTTGCGAACCACCATGCCCGCCCGCTTCGTTCCCAGGTGGGAGTGGTAATCCACGCCGAAGAACACGTCCAACACTACGTCGCGGTGAGAAACCGCACCGAAAAAGCCACCCACTTTAGTCCCCTTCGTGTGCATCGCAGCCAGCGGGCCTTGAGGCTTGGTGGCCCGACGGGCGCGCGCTAACGAGCCCGGCGTGCTGGCCGCTGCTTGCATTACTCGAAGAGTATACGTTTTCGCTGGTCGCATCCGTGCGGCAAAGTTGCCTTTTTTGCCGTTTGTCCACATGGTCGGCGAAGGGGCTTCCTTATAATGGAGGGCAGCCTATTCCCGGCGGCCCCGCGGCCGCCCTCCTCGACCTAGGAGGTCCCATGTTCGGAGACAACCTCGACCGCATCGTCAAGGGCATCGAGAAGAACTACGAAGCTGACGAGATCTTCTTCACCAAGCCCGGCCGGCGCTTTCCCAACCGGAGCGCCATCAAGAGCGTGCTGAAGGACATCCGCCGCGTGATGTTCCCCGGCTACTTCGGCGCGGAGATGCTCTCGCCCTCCACGAGCCCCGAGTACTTCATCGGCGAGACGCTCATCCAGATCGAGCGCGTGCTGCGCGAGCAGATCATCCTGGCGCTCACCTACACCTCCGACGAGCGCGACGTCAACGCGGGCACGAGCAACTACCTGTGCGGCGGCTGCACGCCCGAGAGCATCTGCGAGCGCACGTCGGAGATCTGCACGGTGTTCTTCGACGAGCTGCCGAACATCCAGCGCGTGCTTCTGACCGACGTGCAGGCGCTCTACGACGGCGACCCGGCGGCGGGCTCGAAGGAGGAGGTCATCTTCTCGTACCCGGGCCTCTACGCCATCTTCGTGTACCGCGTGGCGCACGTGCTCTACGAGCAGGACGTGCCCATCATCCCGCGCATCATGACCGAGCTCGCGCACTCCGGCACGGGCATCGACATCGGCGCCGGCGCGAAGATCGGCGAGTACTTCTTCATCGACCACGGCACGGGCGTGGTGATCGGCGAGACCACCGAGATCGGCGACCACGTGAAGATCTACCAGGGCGTGACCTTGGGCGCGCTCTCGACACGCGGCGGGCAGCGCCTCGCCGGCGTGAAGCGCCACCCCACCATCGAGGACAACGTGACCATCTACTCGAACGCCTCGGTGCTCGGCGGCGAGACGATCATCGGCGAGGGGTCGGTGATCGCGGGCTCGACGTTCGTGACGTCGTCGGTGCCGCCGCACTCGCGCGTGAGCGTGAAGGCGCAGGAGATCACCGTGCGCCAGCCGGGCGAGAAGGACTAGGCCGCGGCGCGGGGGCTGCGGCTGCGGGCGCGGGGCGCGGCTGCGGGCGCGGGGTTGCTGCTGCGCGGGCTGGCGGC